>JBLHQQ010000196.1:0-5959 GCA_047625245.1 Candidatus Azotimanducaceae bacterium | reverse complement strand
TGTCTGAAGGCAAGTTCCTCATGACCAAGGTGATCTATGCCCAAAATTATGCGAGGTTGGTCTTCGACAAAGCACTTCACGACCGACTTTTGAACGAAGTATTGGCTGCAGATCCTATTGCGCCGGATATGACGCTGACTAATATGGTTGCTCGGGAGCAAGCAAAAGCGCTTCTCGCCGACTCGGACGACTACTTCTAATATCGGAAGGAAAGCACACATGGTAATTTCTACAAAACCTAGCTGGATAGCTATTTCTCTGCTTCTCGCTAGTTTCGCACTCGCATCACCTGCGCTGGCGAAGACCTATAAGATTGCCACTGTATCTCCTGATGGTCTTGGCTGGATGAAGCAACTTCGATCCGCCACTAAAGACATAGAGACCCAGACCGATGGGCGGGTGAAGTTCAAGATTTATCCCGGCGGCGTTCAGGGCGATGATTTTACGGTGTTACGCAAAATGCGTATCGGCCAATTGCAAGGCGGAGTCGTGGCATCGAGCTCCCTCACGCGGTTTTTCCCGGACTTACAGATTTATAGTCTGCCGCTCCAGTTCCGCGGTAATGACGAGGTCGATTACGTCCGAAAGCGCATGGATAGTGATATACAGCAAGGTTTACGAGATAACGGCATTGAGTCATTTCATTTAACCGAGACTGGTTTTGCCTACCTCTTATCCCAGACTCCTATTACCAGTCTTGAAGAAATGCAGGCCCTTAAAGTATGGATCCCTGATGGTGATCCCATTGCTGCCCGTTTGATCAAGAGCTTTGGAGTGAGCCCCATTCCGCTTTACTTGACTGACGTGTTGGCGGGACTACAGACGGGATTGATTGATGCAGTGGCAGTACCCCCGCTGGTTGCGTTGGCATTGCAGTGGCACAACCATGTTACTCATATGACCGATCTGCCTCTGATGTATACATACTCTATGCTGGCCCTCGATAAAAAAGCTTATGGCCGCATGAGCGATGAAGATCAGGTCATTGTTCAGACCGTTATGAACTCGGTGTTTATCAAGATTGATGCAGCGAACCGGGCCGATAACGAAAAGGCTTATGAAGCATTGCTGACCCAAGACATCCAAAAGGTCGAGCCGGATCTATCGAGACTTGAAAGTTGGCGTCAACAAGCAGATCGATCGATTAAAGAGTTGGTGTCTGAGGATGAGTTGTCTCAACAAAGCGTCGATCAGCTGCGCAAAAACCTCGATGAATTTCGAACAACGCAGATCGAAGCAGGGCAGTAGATAGTGATACTACAACCTGTTCTTCGGGTTTTGCATCGGACAGAAGACGCTTTGCTCGTCAGCGCATTGGTGTCGATGCTGGTCATGGCGTTAGTGCAAATTTTGTTGCGTAACTTTTTCGATTTGGGACTATTTTGGGCAGAATCATTTCTGCGGATTCTAGTGCTCTGGGTAGCAATGCTGGGTGCGATGGTTGCAACTCGTGAATCTAATCATATTGCGATCGATCTGGTGTCGCGATACCTGCCAGTAACACCACGACGAATCACAACGTTTGTCACCCACTGCTTCTCTGCTGTGATCTGCGCACTGGTGGCGTTCTATGCGGTCGAGTTCATTCAATACGAATACGAAGACAAGACTATCGCTTTTGCAAATGTCCCGACCTGGATATGCCAAAGCATTATCCCGATCGGATTCTCCGTAATGGCCGTAAGATTCATCATCAACGGCGTGCGGGGGTTCTTTAAGTGAGTTTTTTAGCCAGCGGTCTATTGGCTGTGCTGGCTATGCTAGGTGCGCCGCTCTTCGTCGTAATTTTGGGCGCAGCGATGCTCGGGTTTTATGTGGCCGAAATTCCCCTCACGGTCATCACAATCGAACTGTACCGTCTTGTTGACACACCTTTGTTGTTGGCGCTGCCACTTTTTACGTTCGCCGGTTATCTGTTAGCGGAAAGCCAGCTATCTAACCGGCTGGTGCGTTTGACCCAGGTATTTTTGGGCTGGCTGCCGGGTGGATTATCGGTGGTGGCCTTTGTAACCTGTGCGTTTTTCACCGCTTTTACAGGTGCCTCGGGCGTGACCATTGTTGCAGTAGGCGCTTTGCTGTTTCCTGCTTTGGTTCAAGCGGGTTATCGAGAGCGATTTAGTCTCGGACTGGTGACAACCTCTGGTAGTCTCGGGCTTTTACTGGCGCCATCGCTGCCGCTGATCTTATACGGCGTGATTGTCCAGCAAATGGATATTCCTAACCCATTTTCCATTCAGGACCTTTTCATTGCGGGAGTTCTGCCGGCGCTACTGATGATTGTGCTGCTAACGGCATACAGCATCTGGAGCAATAGAGGCCAGCCGATCGAGCGGGGTGAGTTTAGTTGGGTGGAAGCAAAAAGCGCCCTCTGGGCTGCCAAGTGGGAAGTACCGCTGCCGGTGGTTGTACTTGGAGGGGTTTATTCTGGTTTTTTCGCCATATCTGAAGCGGCGGCGGTCACAGCCTTCTATGTCTTGCTGGTTGAAGTGGTGATTCATCGCGAGGTGCCTTATAAGCAATTGCCGAGAGTCATTCGAGAAGCGATGGTGATGGTAGGAGGCATTCTACTCATTCTGGGCGTGTCCCTGGCTTTTACGAACTACCTAATTGATTCGGAAATTCCCCAAGCGCTGTTCGAATGGATTCGGACCTACGTCGACAGCAAGGTGACCTTCTTGATATTGCTCAATATCGCACTACTGTTGCTCGGTGCGATTCTAGATATTTTTTCTGCGCTGGTGATCATGATTCCGCTTATTGTGCCGGTCGCCCTGCGGTTCGGTGTGGACCCCGTGCACCTCGGTATAATCTTTCTCGCGAATATGCAGATCGGTTATTTCACGCCTCCAATCGGCATGAATTTGTTTATCGCAAGCTATCGGTTTAAACGTCCGATATCAGAACTCTATCAGGCGACGATTCCATTTATGTTTGTTCTGCTGGTTGCCCTTGCCATCATCACCTACGTGCCTCAGGTGAGTTTGTTTTTCTTGGATCGGTAGCTTTGAACTGCGCAACTAGCCTTCTAATAAGCAGGTCTAATAGGGTAATACTTACATATAGGTGACCTTTGTCCGTATAATGACATGGGTCGCTATCGGCTTCAGTGCCTCAACAAGTGTCACTCGGGATATTGAGTGATTTAGGGATCCGATAACAAGTTAGCCCACCAATTTTCCATTGATAAGGTTAATAAAATCAGTGTGTAAGGCAAAAACTTCATACGGCAGTGCGGTTTTGGCATGGAACTGGCACGCTGATGTTTGAGTTACCTATCAGATTTTAAGAGTGTGGAAAGAGTGCGGACCGATTTGGCCAGTGACACAAATGATTACCGTCGTCTTATTGAGATCGGTATCGCGCTAAGCGTGGAGAAGGATATCGATAGCCTTCTGGAGCGTATACTGGTTGAAGCCAAAACCATGGTGAACGCTGACGCGGGTACCTTGTATCTGGTCAACGAACGGCAACATCTAGAGTTCGCCATTGTCTTGAACGACACGCTGAAGATTGCTCAGGGCGGGGCCAATGGTGATCCCATACAACTACCAGATATACCCCTGGTGGGTGAAGACGGCAAGCCGAATCTGGACTATATTGCGGCGATCGCTGCCAATCACAAAAAAACACTGATTATTGATGACATTTACAGCACACCAATTGTCGAGAGCTCTGGTGTAGAACGCTTTGACAACCTTACCGGGTATACCTCGCGGTCATTTTTAACCATACCGCTTAAAAATCATGGAGACCGGGCCATCGGTGTCCTACAATTGTTGAACGCTCGCAATGAATCTGGTGAGTTTGTGCCATTCTCGGAGTCGTCCATTCCCCTGATTGAAGCGCTGGCATCCCAGGCTAGTGTCGCCATGGAAAACCGGCATTTGATGGATGAACAGGCCAACCTGCACCGTCAGCTAGAGAATGAGGTGGATGAGCGTACGGAGGAACTCAAAAACGCGCTCTCAAAACTCTCTGAAGCCCATACTATTCTCAAGGAATTGACCACGATCGATGCGGTTACGGGCATTCGTAACCGTCAGTTTTTCGAGGATGTATTCGATCAAGAGTGGCGTCGGGCTATTCGCCAGGCTTATCCGGTTTCGCTCATGATGCTGGATATCGACCACTTTAAACAAGTCAATGATACCTACGGTCATCTGGCTGGAGACGAGAGCCTACGAGCCGTTGCGGGTACCGTGGATAGTTTGTTCAATCGTCCCTCCGATGTTGTGGCGCGATATGGTGGTGAAGAATTTGTCGTGGTATTGCCCTATGTGAATGCCGAAAACGCTGCAGCAAAGGCAGAGCAGGTCAGACGCCACATAGAGGATTTGTCCATCAAAGCTGATGGTCACCAGATTGGCGTCACTGTCAGCATAGGCTGGGTGTCGATTACCCCGACCGAAGCCATGACCTCCAGATCCCTGATCGCCTGCGCCGATAAGGCTCTTTATGAGGCGAAAGCTGCCGGTCGAAATCGGAGCATCGAAGGCAAGCTCATCTAAATTGGAGCCATCTTAAAAGCTCTCGACTAAAAGCCTGCAGCCAAACCTTCTTTTCGGTGGTCTGATCCGGCGCAGTAACCCCTTTCCATTCGATATATAAGCTGGGCACCGCCAAACAGGCTTTCGTGGTCGTCTAGTTTCAGCTTGTGACCTCGTGTTCTCAACGATTCAATAACAGTGTTGGATGTTCCTGGTTCTAAGTTCAAAGTGCCGTCTTCACTTAAATGCCAACGAGGCGCGTCGGAAGCCGCCTGGGGGTTTTGGCCCCACAAGTAAATTCGAAGCAGCATTTGAAGGTGTCCCTGGGCTTGCATGTGTCCGCCCATAACGCCGAAGCTGAGGGAAGGGCGGCCTGCCTGCATCACGAATCCTGGAATGATAGTATGAAAAGGCCTCTTGCCACCACCAACCTGATTGGGATGCCCAGATTCTAAGGTAAATCCATTGCCTCGGTTTTGTAGACTGATGCCGGTTCCAGGAACGACGATGCCAGAGCCAAATCCACGGTAGTTGGATTGAATCATTGAAACCATCATGCCGCTGGAGTCGGCCGTGGTCAGATAGACCGTGTCTGCACTGCTGCCGAGGGCCGTTGGATTTGGGTGTGCTAGCGACGGGTCGATGGTCTCCGCCCGTGAACGCAAATAGTCGGGGTCGAGTAGTGCCTGGACGGGGACTTGAGTCATAAATCGACTATCAGCCAAATGTCGCTCTACTTCGACGTAGGCAAGCCGCATACATTCTACCTGCAGGTGGATGGCGTCAGCGCTGTCGGGCATGTAACGGTTCAGATTCAAGTGTTTGGCGATGCCGAGGGCGATCAGTGCCATTAGACCCTGTCCGTTCGGTGGGATTTCATGCAACTCGGCATCGCCGAATTGTTCTGAAATTGTGCCGACCCATTCAGCTTCATGAGAAGAGAGGTCCATGAGTTCGAGGCAACCCCCCTTACGATCTGAATCCGCAACTAAAGCCTCGGCCAATTCTCCACGATAAAAAGATGCACCGTTGCTCTCGGCGATTGAACGCAAAGTTTGGCCGTGATCTGGCAACGTCATCATAGCTCCAATCTCCGGAGCGGAACCATTGTTCATAAACGTTCTAAGAAATTCTGGAAAGTTTCGGTAGCGTCGCTCAGCCAGTTTCCAATAAAAACCGCTTTTCGGTCCTACCTGAAATCCATTTTCGGCGTATTGGATTGCCGATTCAAAAAGGTTTGCGAAGGGCAGTTTGCCGAAACTTTTCGATAACTCCACCCAGGCGCTCACTGCACCTGGCACGGTCACAGCATCCCAACCTAGGGCTGGCATGACTTCATAGTTTGAAAAATGTTCAGCCGACCATTTATTTGGAGATTTACCCGAGGCGTTCAGTCCGTGAAGTTCGCTTCCGTCCCACAGAATGGCAAAGGCGTCACTACCAATGCCATTGTTATTGGGTTCAACAATTGT
>JBLHQQ010000195.1:0-6015 GCA_047625245.1 Candidatus Azotimanducaceae bacterium | reverse complement strand
GTTCAGTGTGGAATCTGATCGGATCGATCTGAAGGGTTATGCCGGGATAAGGGTAAGGGTACCTGACTCGAAAACTTTTTTCGAATTCTGGCGACTAATGTCAGGAAAATCCCTAAATATTAGGCAAGATATCCCGTGCGACTCGATCAATAACGTCATAGCGAGGGTCGAAGGGCGGCAACAGCATGACCTGATTCAGACCTTCTGCTTCTAAAGTTTGTAGCTGTTCTATGAGTTGATCCTGAGTGCCCACGAGACAGCTGGCAGAGATCGTTTCTGCGGTCACAAACTTCTCTTCTTCAGGAATCACCCAGCAATTATGACCGGCATGAATCCGCTGATGTCTGCGATCTTCTGCAAAGGATTCTAGCAGGGTCGTGTATTCATCCCAGATCCCCGCTAGATAGTTCGGCGGCTGATGGCCAAAGTTACGGTACTGGTCATAGGCATAGTGAACCGCCGCCATCGCAAACGCGCCGCACTCGTGTTTGACTCGAGGAGAATCAACCGCTTCCCCCTCATCAAGCACTACCATGGTGGTGAGGGCAGACAGATAGAAGTTATCGCGATCAATAGTTCGCCCGGCCTGCAGGGCTCCCGCTTCAATCATTGACCACATCATCTCCAACGCGCCTGAGTTAGCCGCAAATGCGATTACGGCGCCATCGCCGTGCTTGCCGGCAAGACCTAAAGAGCGTGGTCCAAAGCCGGATACATACATCGGAATCTGATCTTCGAAATTCACAAACCCCTTGTCAGGCATCACATGACGTATAGGTGATTCGATATCCCCGAGTTTCACGATCGACTCTTCACCTTTAAGTAGTGGTCCGATTTCCGTGAGGTAGCGATCCAAATCCCTAATCTTGTGGGGCGGCAAACCCATAATGCGCATCGCGGTGTTACCAGCGCCGACTCCAAAGAAGGTCCGACCAGGAGCAATCGCGTTAATGGTGGCGATCCCAGCGGCATTCACCGCCGGTGGCCGGGTGCCCGTAATTGCCACGCCAGTGCCTAGCTGAATGGTGCTGGTTCTGGAAGCAGCCAGGGCCAGGGTGGCATAACAATCGGACCAGATCATCTGACTATCTGCCAGCCAGGCGTGGCTATAACCTAACGATTCCGCATGAACAACATAGTCAATATCTTGAATATGAGACGCAACACAAAGACCAAGATCCATGGGGTTTCCTCCGCTCGATAATAAGTCAGTTAGCTAATGATTTCTTTTGAGTCCGCAACGGAAAGCCGTCGCAGATTCTCCGTGTGATCCTCGCGATTAATGCGGTACATAGTGAGTACCGACAATGCTGCCAGATAGAACACCAGGATCACCGGCACATAGATATAGGCCAAATCAAATAGCGTTTCCTGGGGCACTTCGCCTGGTTTGGCCTGAGCGGGAAACTGAATGTAAGCCAGGATCTGACCCGCCACCACCACGCCGAGACCATTCACAGCTTTTTGTGCAAAGCTGTTGGCGGCAAAGAAGATACCCTCGGAACGCCGTCCGGTTCTAATTTCACTGTCTTCCACCACGTCGGCGATCATTGCGGCAATCAATGAAGAAGACATGATGATCAGCGTCACCTCGATGGTGTTAAATACCACCAGAGTCCAGAATAACGTGTCGGTACCATTTTCTGGGAACCAGCCGAGCAAACGCAAAATAAAGGGCATTGGCGCCATGCCAAAGGCAAGCCCCATGATAAGAATGCCGCCTAACTTTTTACCGATCAATCTAGAGACGTAAGGCGCTAAAAATAGAGCCAAAAAAGCCGAGAAGAAATATGGCAAATTCATATAGCCAATCTCGGTGCTGGTCAGCTCCCAGAAATGCCGAGAAAAGTAGATGCTAAGTGAGGTCGAGACACCGGCGGCAACAGCGGTCAGCAAGGCCGAGAAAAATAACGCGAAGAAGGAGCGATTAGATAAAGTTTCTTTTAGTTCGCTAGTAGTCTTTTTAAAGTTGAAGGGTTGTTTGGGCGGAGGTTGCCGAAGGTTGGGAATGTGTTTGTGAGTTCCCACCGAGGACACGAAGATCGAGATAAAGATAATAATAGAAGCCGTTAATCCATAGTGGGTCCAACCCTCCACATACTCAAGACCGCCCTTGGACTCAGGCAGGAAGACCAGATAATTCAGTACGGCCATTGTCAGGCCGCCCCACCAACCGAAGAAATAACGAAAGCTCATCATCTCGGTGCGCTCGTCGTAGTCATCAGTGAGTTCTGCAACTAGGGCTGTTGCTGGGATTTCATAAAAAGTGATCAGAGTTCTAATCAGAACCGCGATACAAACAAAGTAGAGAAATAGACCAGTTTGGTCCCAATCCGGTGGCGACCAGAGAAAGTAGTAAGCGATAGAAACGGGAATTCCCGACGCATACATAAAGGGGTGACGTCTGCCCCAGGGAGAGTGGAAATTGTCAGAGATAAAGCCTACCAGAGGGTCCGATATCGCATCGAATATCAGGGCGATGAGGATGCCAAGAGAGACGAGGTCCGCGCGAAGTCCAATCACTTGGCTGTAGTAAAACAGCAGAAGATAGTTAAAGCCGTTGCTTTTGGCTCCATTGGCCACCGCGCCAAAGCCATAGTAAATCTTGGTCGCAAGATCTACCCGGCGTACTACTGGTTCGCTTGTTGACATCATTTCCCCCTTCGAAGGCGTGAAACTACAGTAATGGATATGCAGTTCCTAGCAAAATGTCCCTGTTGTTATAGCTGTACTGGTGATTGACTTATGTCCAGCCAGGGCGTGCGCAGTCGTCCATTGTTTTCAGTAACTTGGATGTGTTTTATTAACCTCAGATATTTGCCAATAGAAGGTGCCAATAAGTGAATTTTGACTTTTCAAATGATGAGAAAATGGTTCGCGATGAAGCTGCTCGCTTCTTGCGAGACAACTGCGACAGAGCGGCTTTGCGATCTGTTCTAGAAGGCGAAGCTCCCTACGCGAAATCTGTGTGGCAGGGGCTTTGTGAAATGGGATTGCCCGGTACGGCGATTCCAGAAGCTTACGGAGGTGCTGGAGCCGGACATCTGACTTTATGTCTGGTGGCAGAGCAACTCGGTAAGCATCTAGCTCCGGTACCATTTTCCTCGTCGATTTATCTCGGTGCTGAAGCCTTGATGGCTTTTGGCACTGAAGCTCAAAAACAACAATGGCTGCCGAAGCTTGCTAGTGGTGATGCGATAGCGACGCTTGCAGACGTTGAAACCGCCCAGCCTTTAACGCCAGGTTCCATTTCGGTTGCGGTCCAATCGGGCAAATTAATCGGCAAAAAACTCATCGTGCCCGATGGTGAGATTGCTGATATCGCGATTGTGTTGGCCCGTTCCGGTCCCGAGTCCATGGGGCTTTATCTCGTCAACTTAAAAGACGACTCCGTCACCACCAAGAATGTCGCCTCAGTGGACCCGACTCGAAATACTGCGACAGTAATGTTTGATCAAACCCCAATGTCGGCTATGACGGCGGGAGATGGCTGGCAACAGCTACAGCACATCTATAACCGTGCAGCGGTGATGATGGCGTTTGAACAATTGGGCGGCGCAACAGCCGCTCTGGATATGGCCATTGCCTATGCCAAAGAACGCTTTGCCTTTGGCCGGCCCATTGGCTCCTTCCAGGCTCTTAAGCACATGATGGCGGATATGTATGTGGCCCTAAAGCTGGCCGAGTCCAACTGCTATTACGCGGCCTGGGCACTGTCGACCGATTCCGCTGATCTGCCCCTTGCGGCAGCAACAGCCAGAGTGTCTGCCACCCAGGCATTTCAGCTTTGTGCCCGCGATAATATTCAGGTCCATGGCGGAATGGGCTTTACCTGGGAGTTTGATTGCCACCTGTATTATCGGCGCTCCAACTATCTAACACTTGCATTGGGGGGGTTGTCAGTTTGGGAAGACAAACTTGTCTCTGCCTTATCAACAGTGCTACCCACCTCTGTATCAACCAAAGCGGCTTAAGGAGAAGACCATGGATTTTAGTGACTCAACAGAAGAAGCCGCCTTCCGGAAAGAAGTACGGGACTGGATTACAGAAAATGCTCCAACCTATCTGGAGTCCTTTTTGGCAAAGAGTGGTTTCGGCAATACCAACACCGGTGACTACAACACGTTGGAAGAAGCCAAAAAATGGCAGAAGAAAAAAGCCGAAGCTGGCTGGGCTTGTCTGCAATGGCCCAAGGCTTACGGTGGTCAGGATGCTTCTCCCATTGAGAGTGTGATCTGGAGTCAGGAAGAAGGCTTGTACGCCAAATTGTCTGGCACGTTTATTATTGGCCAGGGTATGTGCGCACCGACGATGATGGCCTATGCTAATGAAGATCAACTCGAACGATATATTCCAAAGTTGGCCAGTGGTGAACACGTCTGGTGTCAGCTTTTCTCAGAACCCCATAGTGGTAGTGACCTCGCCGGGCTCAGGACCAAAGCTGAAAAGGACGGTGATGAATGGGTCATCAATGGCCAGAAGATCTGGACCTCGGGCGCCCAGCATTCAGATTACGGTATTTTGATTACTCGAACTGACGCCGAAGTAGCAAAACACAAGGGGTTAACCATGTTCTTCCTGGACATGAAAAGCGCCGGTGTTGATATTCGGCCAATAAAGCAGGCTAATGGCGAAAGTGGTTTTAACGAAGTGTACTTCGACAATGTTCGAATCCCCGACGCCCAGCGACTCGGTGAAGTAGGGCATGGCTGGCAGGTAGCGCTGACCACCTTAATGAATGAACGGCTGGCTATTGGCGGTAGCATTGCAACGGGCTACCCCGAAATTGAAGAACTGGTTAAGTCGCTGCCTTTAGAGTCCGGCATGGCGATTGACAACCCGATGGTCAAATCGAAACTAGCAGATTGGTACTGCAAGGCGGCTGGTTTACGTAATACTGCCTCCCGTGCATTAACCTCCATTTCAAAGGGTGAAACCCCGGGCCCTGAAAACTCCATCGGCAAACTCGTTGCCGGCGGCATGATGCAGGACATTGCCAAGTTTGCTCTCGACCTTCAAGGTTTGGCGGGCGTCATTGTTGACCCGGAAGTTGCCGAGGGTTCCGCGCGATTTCAGGCCATGCTGCTTCGCTCCCCCGCGGTTCGAGTAGAGGGTGGCACCGATCAGATTCTGCGTAATATCATTTCTGAGAGGGTATTAGGTTTACCGGAAGATATGCGTGCAGACAAGGGGTTACCCTTTAATAAAATTCCATCAGGAAGCTAAAGGCACAAAAGAATGTCGAAGCTGCAACTAGCCGGAAAGTGGTATGAGCGCAAATCGATTTCTGATGGCGTGACGCTCATTTATGAGCCCCATGTGCATCCCTTTCTGCGCTGCAATATCTGGTTTATTCGCGGTCGTGAAACAGATCTTCTGATCGACACCGGTCTCGGTGTTGCCAGTTTAAAGGATGCCATTACCGATCTTACCGATAAGCCAGTCACAGCTCTGGCAACTCATATACATTTTGATCATGTCGGTTGCTTGCATGAGTTTCCTCACCGGTTGTTGCATGAAAGTGAAGCGCCGCGCATGAGCGAATACAAAGAGTGGGCATTCCTTAAGATGCCGCCTGGCTTAGAAGACTATGAGACTCATGGTGAAACCAGTGGCTTTAAGGATCTATTGATTAATGCCGCCCCAACAGCAGACTTTGATGTTGAGGATTACGGCATTCAGTCGACCACCATTACCCGGACGCTGAAAGATGGTGATGTTGTGGATCTAGGTAATCGACATTTTGAAATCATGCACTTGCCTGGCCATAGCCCTGGCAGCATTGGACTCTGGGAGGAGGGCAGCGGCACCTTCTTTTCCGGTGATGCGCTTTACGACGGGACCTTGCTTGATGATCTGCCGGATTCAAACGTGCCGGACTATATTCAAACCATGAAGCGCGTTCGGCAGTTGCCGGTCGATGTGGTCCATGGGGGTCACGAGCCCAGCTTCGGTCGAGAGCGAATGCATGAGCTCGTGGATGCTTACTTACAGTGGCGTGACAGCTAACCTTCT
>JBLHQQ010000194.1:0-6032 GCA_047625245.1 Candidatus Azotimanducaceae bacterium | reverse complement strand
CTTGATCAGCTTGATCAGTTTGATCGAGGCACTCGATATTTGAGCGAAGGTCAGGCGGGTTTTTCTGCACTGGAAATTCTTGACCTTGAAGACTTGAATGAGGATGAAATTGAGGAATACAGCTACATATTCGAAAATAAAATTGGTGGCGCACTTGCGAGTCTGCTTAGAACAACTTGAACCAGAAACTGGGGAAGTGGATGAACCTTAGGGGCAAAATTGAAGTTATTCGCCAGACGGATGTCGGGCGCGTGCGGGACCATAACGAAGATTATGTCAGCAGCGATGAGCGGCTCGGGCTAGCTGTGCTTGCAGATGGTATGGGCGGGTTATTGATGGCGAATCAGATATTGGGCATGAAGTCGAAGATATCGGACTTCCTCTTCGGGCACAGGTAGTTCACCGAGCCAATTAGAAAGCCAATAGCTCAGTTTTCCATGTGTCCCAAACGCAACCTTGCTGCGAGGGTATGGGCACCACAATCATTGCGGCCATGTTCTATGACAACAAGGTCGCCATTGGTCTTATTGGCGATTCCAGAGTTTATCGGTTTCGTGATGACAAGTTGACGCAGGTCACTAAGGACCAAAGTCTTGTGCAAGAACTCAGCAAATCGGCGCAAACCTTAGTATGGTTGCAGGGCATCTGGTAGAGGTTGCAAATGCCAGTGGAGGAAAGGACAATATCTCTGTTGTATTGATCAGAATTAACAAGGCGTTTCCACATAAGGCGGGCTTTTTGAAACGAGTCGTGGACTGGTTCGAATGAGCATTGAGGGTTGAGGTAAAAGTCATTTCTGGTCATTATGACCAAGGATAAGCCGATTGGGCAGTTTGTCGCCGTCTTCTCGGACATCACATCGATAGGTCGGAAATCCGGATGCGACATATCGGTAAAAGACCCTGCCGTGAGTGGTAGTCATGCTCAGATTCAAAAGCTTGGCAAAAATTTTGTCATTCATGTAGATGGCGGAAAGGACAAAGATAGGGAGCCCTTGCTCAATGGCGGGCCAACAGGTTTTATGTCCCATAAACTTGAGCACAAGGATAAAATCCAAGTTGCAGACACGCAAACGGAGTATCAATTAGTGTAGTTGAGTCCAAGACTCAGCTACACGGGAGCAGTTCAAAGTGATGAGCAGTTCGATAACTCCGACGAGTGGTGACTTAACTTTGATCATATCTGGGTATCATGGGGTAAATCCTGTTAAAAGTTTCTTTACTGTCTTCGTTGTTTGTTTGGAAGCGTTTGTAAGGTCTAAGGCAGAAGTAGCGGTAAGAGAGCAACCACCGGGTAATCAGTTCGAAGGAGAACATAGATGAAGTTTAAGACATTTAGCAATTTGGTATTGATGGCAATGATGCTGCTCGGGCTGAGTACGACAGCAACTGGGAAAGAACCACCAATCGCAAAATTGGAGCAGATTGAAGGTACGGTTGAGTACAGCCGTAATGGCACTTCATGGCGGCCAGTCACCAGAACCAAATATCTGTTCTCTGGATATCAGATCAAGACCGGAGCAGATGGCGGCGGTAAACTCATTAATCAAGAAAGCGGAATGGCCCAGGTACTGGGTCCAAACAGTGAAATCATGATTCAGGAAGCAGCTGTTGCTTTGGTTAGCGGTAGCTTGTCAGAACCCAAGTTGGAGTCGGCCAGCATATTTGAAGGCCTTTCTACCAAGTTTGCGACTGCGCAGCGCTACACGACAGTGCGACGTAGTGTCACTAAACCGGGCGAGCCTGAATGTGACAACACAGTACGTACAATCAAGAGTGTGACCTTGTCACCTTCTTATCCAGATTTGGTATGGCGTAACGCATGCCCTGAGTTTTCATACAAACTGGTCATCGATGGTAATGCTGTCGATATTGCAGCGCAAAGTACTTCTGAAATGATTCGATTCGCGGTTGCCGATGTAACGCCTGGCGAGCACACCTATCGGGTTGAAGTTCTAGACCAAGATGGCACGGTTTATGTCCCCCGCTCTGACTCAAGCTTTACTTGGGTTGATGCGAAGGGTGAGAAAGCCATCATGAAGGCACTAGAAGTTGCCGGTGACGATGCATTTGTCAAAAGCGGTATCCTAGAAGAAAAGAACATGTATGTGGCGGCTATGGATAGTTATCGCGTGTATTTCAATGATAATCCTGACGATAATGACATGCGACCTCTGCTGGTTCAGTCCTACCACGAGCTGAAACTCACCGATCTTAAAGAAAGTGAGGCGCGTGTCTATACAGCAGCATTGGAAGAAAATTTCTAAGCAAGGCGTTCTACTATAAAAGCCTGCAGCGATCTTATATGACTGCTGCAGGTTTTTTTGTTGGCTGCTCGATAGGGTAAACAAATAGGCTCCACGCAATGAACATCCACATAACTAAAAAAAGAGAGATGATAAATGGGGGCGCTTAATCAACGATACGACATCCTCGTCGTCCTAATGGTCTTTTTCCTCGCGATTTTCTTAGAAGGCCGCGAATCGTTCTCGCTACTAGAGGATGAAACACTTTCCTACCGGCAAATATTGCGGGCTCATAATGCTCCTCCGGAGGTGACAGCACCCCTTGAGGAAGTTGTCATTGTGTACACCGATGAGGAATTCTACACCGCATACGACAAGTTTCCGCTTCGCCGGGTAGACTTGTCGACGATTGTTGAACGGCTGCACCAGATGGGTGCTGCGGTGATCGCTGTGGACATGTTGTTGGACTTTAATAGTGCCTATGGTGAAGATCCAACACTGGCGCTGGCCTTTGAAAATGCGGCAAATGTCCAGCTAGTTTCCCAAGCCCAGTTCGAGGGGGAAGAGTTTTTGGTTCTGAATAAGGCGATTCCTCGCTTTGATGCGGTAACGTCTTCTGGTTACTCCAACATATCCTCTAACTCGGCGATTTCCGAGAGTATTGGCCGTCTTAGAATCTACCCACAGATTAACGAAAAGATAGGCGAGTGGCCTTTCGCTGTGCAGGCAGTTGCAACTTATCTGCAGACTGACGATGTCACTGTTGAGGATAACCTGCTAGATTTTGGTGGCCAACTACAAGTACCCCTTAACCAATTTAATGAACTTTACATCGACTACCCGCTATTGCCTCCAGATGGTAAAGGTGCGACTGCTGGCCTACATGATGTGGTTGGATTGTCTGCAGCAGATATTCTCTTCGCTGAAGATGAAGAGGAGTTAGAGGACTTATCGTTCCTTGTGGCTGATCGGATTGTACTGATTGGTGAAGTGGCAGAGGTTGCGCACGATGAATTTGAGACGCCCGTGGGTAATGTTTACGGAGTTGAAATTATTGCGAATACCATTGCGAGCATCTTGAAAAGTGGTCCGCTTCAAGCTGCCTCGGGAGCTCTTGAGGCAATTATCGCGCTACTCATCATGGCCGCAATTCTAGCGACACGTGCCCTGTCCAATCCAATGCCTAGAAACCTTGCCAGCATCGGCGTTGTGATTGTCTATATGGTTGCGACCTCGCTGGTTTATATCCATCAGGGTCTTGTAATCTCGATGAGCTACGTATTGCTCGCGGCAATTACCAGCATCATTGTCATTAATGCGCGCTTCTACCTCGCGGAAATGGGCCAAAAGGCCTTGATCAAAGATGCTTTCGGCCAGTATCTGTCCCCCAAAGTTGTGGCGGACCTAGTTAAGGATCCGAGCAAGTTGTCACTGGGTGGTGAAGAAAGGGAGATGACCGCCTACTTCTCGGACATTGCTGCTTTTTCGAGTTTTTCTGAGAATATGACGCCGACTGAACTCGTTGAGGTACTGAACGACTATCTGACTGAGATGTGTAATATCATCATTTCTACCGAAGGCACAGTCGACAAGTTCGAGGGGGATGCCATTATCGCTTTCTGGGGTGCTCCTGCGGTTCAAGAGGCCCATGCGAAGTTAGCTTGTTTTGCGAGTATCGACATGAACAAGGCGCTCGTACCGCTCCGAGTTCGTTGGGCTGAGGCTGGTCGTCCGGCCATTAATGTGCGAATGGGATTGAATACCGGGCCCATGGTTGTCGGAAATATGGGATCCGCCCAGCGAATGAACTACACCATTATGGGCGATACGGTAAATCTGGCGTCACGTTTGGAAGGCGCTAATAAAGCCTTCGGCTCAGACCTCATGATTTCTGAAGCAACTTACCTTCCGTCACAGGACTTTGTTGATGTTCGTGAGCTTGACACCATTCAAGTGGTGGGCAAGAAGGAGCCTGTTAAAGTTTATAATCTGCTGGAACGTAAAGGCGAAACGAAAGGTCCCATGGCAGATCTGGTAATCCAGTATGAGAAGGGGCAGCATTTTTACAAGCAGCGAGATTACGCGGCGGCAAAGGCTGCATTCCAGCTAGGGTTGGCGATTTTGGATACTGATGGGCCAAGCAAAACCTATGTGGCCCGTTGCGATGAATACCTTCGAAATCCGCCTCCAGAAGACTGGAACGGGGTCTTTGTGCTGACGGATAAGGGTTAATCAAACTGTGGTTGTTCAGCAGCTAATTGAGCAGAAGCTTGCGGATGGGCTCGAGTTGGCCCATCTGGAAGTTCTCAACGAGAGCAGTAACCACAACGTGCCTGCCAATAGCGAGACCCATTTCAAGGTCAGCCTGGTCTCAGAGGATTTTGAAGGCCAAAAGTTGATTGCGCGTCACCGTCGAGTGAATGACCTGCTTAAAGATGAGCTAGCGGGTCCTGTTCATGCTTTGGCGATCCACACCTATACGACAGCCGAATGGCATAAACGGCATGGCAAGTCTCCCCTGTCACCGCCTTGTCTTGGCGGTTCCTAACAAACCTGAAATAGTCCTAGGCTTTAGTAACCGTATTGCAGGCAATACCTCTGGTTTGGGGATGGCCATCTCCAGGCTGATGATATTTAGATGTTGGCGATCCTTTTGCGCCGCTAAAACATCGGCAAAATTCAATCAGCGAATTCTATTCCTCAGACTCGCATCTGAAATTGCTACAATTGGCTGATGCCTCCTGACGCTTATCACCGCAGTATTACCCACCAGGGTCTATCCCTTTCTCTGGAGATCATTCGCACGCGACGAAAGTCGTTGGCGATACACGTTTACCCGGGAGAGAGGGTCACTGAAGTGCGGGTCCCGCTAAAGTGTCCCTGGACTGAGGTCGATGCATTTATTGAGTCCCGGCTGGACTGGCTGGTGGCGGCCCTGCAAAAACTGGCGTCGGAACCGATTGAGCCTAAGTTTAAACGAGGTGACATACATACGTTTTTGGGCAAGAGTTATGTCCTTGAAACCTGTTTTGGTCGTAATAACGTCATCATGACGCCGGACCAACTTTGGATTAGTTGCAAGCGACCGGATTCCGAACCTCTAGTGGCACAGTTGTTCTTCGATTACCTGCGTCGTGAGAGCGAATCGATTTTTCAAGAACGGCTGGCCCACTGCCTGACAACTTTTCCAGAACCCGTATCTCCTGCGGGCTTAAGAGTTCGGCGAATGAAAGCCCGCTGGGGCAGTTGCTCCGAGCTGGGAGAAATTTGCTTGAACACCTTGCTCGTGCAGAAATCTCTAGAAGTGATTGATATGGTCATCACTCACGAGCTTTGCCACCTGGTTCATTTTCAGCACGATCGACGGTTTTACCAACTGATGGATCGGGCTATGCCAAATTGGCGTGAGCGCGAGACGGATCTAGCAAGTAAGATTGATCCGGATTCTCCTACTAAAGATCCTTTCAAAGACAAAATCGATCCCGAGCAGTTATCGCTGCTCTAAAGGACGCCCGATCAAGGGCGTGAGGACCGGTAAGATGCCCTCCATGATCATTTTCTGTGCTTCTGGTTTCGGGTGGATACCATCCCTTTGGATCAAGCTGCTTGAGGTTGCAACGCCGTCGAGAATAAAGGGCACGAAAGCTAAATTGAATCGTGTCGCAATGGTGCTGAAAATATCTTCAAAGGCTGTGGTGTAGCGCCGACCGTAGTTTGGCGGCAAGACCATTCCGACGAGTAAGACCTGTGCACCAGCCGCTTCAGCCATTCGAGCCATCGCATCGAG
>JBLHQQ010000193.1:0-6049 GCA_047625245.1 Candidatus Azotimanducaceae bacterium | reverse complement strand
CAGCCCGCATCGACAAGAATCAGGTCCCCTTTTTGAATTTGATCGCTATTGGAAATGTAATGGAGGATACAGCCATTGTTACCCGCGCCAACAATCGAGGGGTATGCGGGTGAACGAGCGCCACCTTGAGCAAAAATATGATGCAGGTCTGCTTCGAGTTGATACTCGGCCTGACCAGGTGCAACCGTTTCTAATAGTTTCTTGTGGGCCTTCTCGGTGATCGCCGAGGCTCGCTTCATGACCTCTATTTCGGCTTTACTCTTAAACAGTCGAAGCTCGTGAAGATATTGGTCCAACTGGACAAATTCACCCGGCGGTCTGGTTCCTGACTGCTGGTTATTACTGATGCTATTAGCCCAGCTAATAACCCGGCTATCAAATTCCGCCTGAGCACCCATTGAATAATAGAGCTTTGAGCAACCCTCAATCAAACCAGGAAGAATGTCGTCTATATCGGTTATCGGGAAAGCATCATCAATGCCGAACAGCTGCATCGCCCGCTCCGGTCCGGTGATTTTACCATGCCATTGTTCCATGAGAGGATCACGCTCACGACAAAACAAGATACATTGGCCATGCTCCCGGCCTGGCAACAGCACCACGACGGATTCTGGTTCGTCAAATCCGGTGAGGTAGTGGAAATCACTGTTCTGCCGAAAGGGGTAATCGACATCCCTATTTCTTGCCACGATACTTGCGCTGGGCAGAATAGCGATACTTTTTTCTTCCATTAACGCCATCATCTCTTTCCGGCGCGAACCGTATTCTCTATTTGTAATTCGAGGGTTAGAAATTCGAGGACTAGAGGTTCGCGGGGACGTCTTCATTAATGAACTGCCTTAGTCGCACAATCCGTGAATACCATCACGGCTCCGATACGAACATATTCTGTTATTTCAGTTAGATCAGATTCGTTCTCATCGTCTTCCGGAATTTCATCTTCTACCTGGGAGATCTGGGCGAAGTCATGGAACAGCTCCTTTACTTCGTCGCTTAGTTCAGCTTGCAGGAATCGACCGGTTAAGCCAAATCCAGTCAGAAAACTCTGACACCACTCACTAAGCGCAACTCTCCTATTGTTTATCACCTCCGATTCATCTGGCAACAGAATATGGAAGCCGAAATCCATATCGGCTAATCCAGACCCTATCGAAGCTGCAGTTTGCTTCGCCGCCTCTTTTAGTAAACCCTGAAGTGGCAGATCAAAAGCCTCCTCAAATGCCTCAGAGGCACTATTCCACGCAGTCCCTGAGGAGACCCAGCCCGTGATAAAGCCATGAACTTCCGATGCCGTCAGCTCTGTATTGAGCGTTTTTAGTTGAACCTTAAGATTGGTCAATTCTGCTGACATTGACTCCCCCCAAAAAGCCAACATCTTACTCTATTTACAGGCGTTTGACCTCGAAGGAAGTGAGCCATTATAGTATCCGCCAATACACGCGACGGCCGCTCAACCTTGGACATACAAAAACTCGAAGCCAAGATCGACGAACTGATCAACCTTTGTGACGAACTCGAGCGCAAACAGGCTAACCTAGAACAGGATCGGGACAACTGGCTCTCGGAAAGAACCCGTTTACTGGAGAAGAACGAGCTCGCCAAGAACAAAGTCGAAGCCATGATCATGCGCTTGAAATCACTGGAGCAGGAATAGATGTCCGAATCAAAAACAGTGACGGTTTCTATCCTCGATAAAAGCTATCAAGTGAGTTGCAAACCCGATGAGGTCGAGGCTCTTAGGCAGTCTGCTGACTATCTGGACAGTAAAATGAGAGAAGTGAAATCCAATGCAGGCGTTCTAAGTCTCGATCGCATAGCAGTTATGGCCGCCCTCAATATCGCCAATGAATACCTTTCCGAAGCGAGCAAAGGCGAAGATTCAATCAAAACTCAAAATAGTGATTTGGAACGATTGACCGGTAAAGTGGATTCAGCGCTAAGCCAGCTAAAAAGCCGAAACGGATAAATTGTCTACTGCCCCGGTTTGAATCGGTTATAATGTTTACGCTCCCTGGGTTGTTCGCGAGTCGATATGTCCTCGACCCTTTAAGTGTTAACCAGGAGGTCTTTTATCTGGGTAGATGTGCATGTCCGTTCTGCGGAACGCCTAAAACTCGTTAGAGGCCACCGCCTTGAACCGCAGGGTTCAAGGGCCTATTAGAACAGCGGCAATTTGGGGACCTTATTCGAATATGACGCCTAGCCAGCAAACACTGCGGCGCCAGCTCAGACGGCAGCGACAGTCACTGCCCCAGTCTACCCAAAATCAGGCTAGCAGGCTGATTGCGCAACGCCTTCAGCACCACCTGCCATATCAACGCGCCCACCGAATAGGCCTCTACTGGCCAACTAACGGCGAAGTGGATTTGTTGCCGTTAACACAAGACGTCTCGAAGGAGTTTTTCTTACCCATTCTGCAAGAGCGCGTCAGACCCTGGATGGGTAAAGGACTACTGTTTGGAAAGTTCAATCAACGTCTGCAGCCTAATCGCTATGGTATTCCTGAACCCCGGGCAGGAGCATTACTTCAGGCAGCTCATCTCGACCTGGTATTGGTTCCACTACTTGGATTTGATCGCACGGGGAACAGGCTGGGGATGGGTGGCGGCTATTACGATCGGGCTTTATTTAAATTGCCAATGTGGAGAGCAATACCAAAAATTGGGGTGGGGCATAGCTTTCAGGAGGTAAGCGCTATATTTTCGCGGACCTGGGACATTAGATTGGATGGTGTTGTGACGGAAGCCGAGTTCATTACGACTCAATAGTCTCGACTAAAGCCCCAGCGCCTGACCCACAGCATTAACCGCAATTCCAAGGCCGAAGAGTACAAATATTATCAACATAAGGTCGGGTTTCTTATTCATTACTTATTCCGAAGACTGTCTTTAAAACAGTGGCATCCATTCCACTAGGGTCGGCAAAGATATAACTGTTCCAAATGATTAGCAATATGCACGGCCTATATTTGACTAATAGTTGCATGAATATTGCTCAATCTGTCCCACTACCTCCGCCTCTCTTCGGTAAGGAGCCCCAAGTAAGTGTTTACTCTGACCCACTCTGATGTCATTTTGTCGGCCGTATAGCCTCAGGCTTTAGTGAAATAAATCAGACATGGCGGTAAGAGAAATTATCCGGATGGGTCATCCCACTTTGAGGGAAGTAGCGCAACCATTCCCGAAGCAAAACCTGGGCTCTGAGCACTTCAATAATCTGGTGGCAGATTTAAAAGACACGCTTGCAGCGACGGGTAACGGCATCGGATTGGCCGCCCCACAAATTAACGAACGCTACCGCGTCGCAGTGATAGACATTCCGAACCCTATCACCCGTTATGGAACCGTCACCCCTCTGCCATTTACGGTTTATGTGAATCCAGAAATTTCTATTATTGATGACCACGCAGAGGGATATTGGGAAGGCTGCTTATCGGTACCCAACATGATGGGTTACGTTGAACGTCCACAACACATTCGGGTCGATTATGTAGACAGTTCAGGGCAACCCCAATCCATGGAACTCAAAGGATTTCTTGCCACAGTATTCCAACACGAGTTCGATCACCTGGATGGGCTGCTTTACGTGGATCGCCTAAAAGATACCCGACTGTTTTCTTTTGACACCGAATACACCACTTACCACCTACCAAAGACTAACAACTAACGCACCAAACTAGCGACGCGATCACCTGAGAAAGAGCTGGTAGGCGGGATTCTCGGATTCGTCCCAATGGCGGTAACCAATTTCTTTAAGTCTCAATCGAAATGCAGCCAATTCAGCGTCAGGCACCTGCAAACCTACCAAAACCCGACCGTAGGCAGAGCCGTGGTTACGATAATGAAAGGTAGAAATATTGAACGCTGACCCAATGGAATCCAAAAAACTACCCAGTGCACCGGGGCGCTCAGGAAATTCAACTCGGAACAATCGTTCATTTTCAAGACTAGCCACTCGCCCGCCAATCATATGGCGGATGTGAAGGACCGCTACCTCATTACCTGACAGATCAACGATGTCGTAACTTTTCGTCAGTTTCGCGAACAGACTTGCTCGATCCTCCGAACCCGCTACCGTTTGGATTCCCACCAATACTCTCGCTCCCACGTCAGGCGCGTATCGATAGTTAAATTCTGTCACGCTGCGTTTACCAATTGCTCGACAAAACTTTCGAAAGCTACCCGGCTTTTCTGGAATGGTGGCACCGAGAAGCATCTCTCGTTTTTCACCAATATCAGTGCGCTCAGAGACATGGCGCAGTCGATCAAAGTTCATGTTGGCGCCGGTCACGACGGCAACAATTGGATCTTGACTGTCGATCTTATTGTTCTCAAAGTATTGCTTACAACCGGCGATACCGAGCGCTCCGGAGGGTTCGCAAATTGCGCGGGCGTCCTCAAAGACATCCTTAATCGCAGCACAAATTTCATCGGTGCTGACGCGAATCACCTCGTCCACGCATTGCTTTGCTAACCGGAAAGTTTCCTTTCCCACCTGACGAACAGCAGTGCCGTCGGCAAATTGATCTAAATCTTCGGCTGCAAGTTTGACCCGCCGCCCAGCCTGTAACGCCGCCCACATACCCGCGGAACCATCAGCCTCGACGCCGATCACCCGAATGTCGGGACGCAGATATTTGATATAAGTGCCAACACCTGAAATAAGCCCACCGCCGCCGACCGGGACAAAAACTGCATGTAGTGGGCCGGTATACTGGCGAAGAATCTCCATACCAATAGTGCCTTGACCAGCAATGACATCCGGATCATCAAAGGGATGGACATAGGTAAAACCCTGTTCTTCACAGATCTTTCGCGCCACTGCAGCAGCCTCATCATAGCTATCTCCTTCCAGCAGCACTTTTGCACCAAGACGACGTACGGCATCAATCTTGATCAAAGGTGTATTGCGACCCATGACGATGGTCGCTGAAACTTTCAGATGTTGTGCAGCAAGGGCAACGCCTTGAGCATGATTACCTGCAGAAGCTGTAATCACACCTCTTTGCCTAACTTCTGCAGGCAACGATTGGATCTTGTTAAATGCACCACGAAGCTTAAAGCTAAATATTGACTGGGTGTCTTCTCTCTTAAGCAGTAGCTTCCGGCCAATTTTCTCAGATAACTTCGGAGCAACTTCGAGCGCGCTCTCCTGCGCAACTTCGTAGACATTCGCTTCTAATATTTTTCTGATGTACTTATCTGTCATGTTTCTCATGTTCTTGTTCTTCAAAGCAAACCGGCCTAGTGACCTCAAGCGCTAAAGTATAAACTTCTTACCATAAAAAAACGCATCGTGAATTAAGCCCAACAACCTATAGGCAACCAATGGATCAAGACGAAAAGAAAAGGCAGGTTGGTGTAGCTGCGGCTCGATATATTGAACCACACCTTAACGAAAAGTCTGTCGTGGGCGTTGGTACTGGGTCGACCGCCAATTACTTTATAGACGCGCTCGCAACCTTTAAGCACAAGTTCGATAGCGCGGTCGCAAGTTCGGAGGCAACCGCCAATAGATTACGTGGTCATGGCATTCGCGTCGAAGAGTTGAATAACGTCAAAGATCTGCGTTTTTATGTCGATGGTGCAGATGAGGTGGACGAGAATCTAGCCATGATAAAGGGTGGAGGAGGCGCCCTGACTCGAGAGAAGATTGTTGCCTCTGTAGCCGAAACCTTTGTCTGTATTGTCGATGAATCAAAACTCGTCGAGAGCCTTGGACAGTATCCACTTCCGGTTGAAGTCATTCCTATGGCGCGATCTGTAGTAGCGCGATCCATCGTCAGCATGGGCGGACGACCCGTCTATCGTCAGGGATTCGCGACCGATAACCACAATGTGATTTTGGATATTCACGATCTCACGATCACAGATCCTGCCGCTTTGGAGCGAGCACTAAATAATCTCCCTGGCGTGGTGACCAATGGGTTATTTGCCATTCGCGCTGCCGACCTATTACTGGTCAGCAGCGACACCGAAGTCAGTGAAAAGAGAAGCACTTAAGTTTCGAATATCTTACCTGGGTTCATGATGGCGGCGGGATCAAAGAC
>JBLHQQ010000192.1:0-6060 GCA_047625245.1 Candidatus Azotimanducaceae bacterium | reverse complement strand
TGCAAGGACGACGAGGCTGCCAAGAGCGTAAGGTAACAACACCCCCCATCGAATATGTTGACGATGCAGCCAGATTCTTGAGCCGTTGGATACAGCCTGGGCGATACCATGGAGTACCATCGCCGTTGGAATTGAAAGAAACAGACCGAAGATGCCCATCAGGATCATGCCTCCAGCCATGCTCAGGACGCCGGAAACCAGGCTTGTGAACAAGGTTGCGGCAATAAGTCCTAGATAAAGCATAAATGGCGCAAAGACCGGCGGGTGGAGAAGTATCCATTCTCTAGCACGCCGAATGATGATAAAAACGAATTGAAAGAATACAATGTATCCCTTACTGGAATGATACTACGCCCATGATCGAAAATCTTGAAACTCTGTTGGCCCTGTCGAGAACCGGCACGATGCTGGAAGCCAGCACGGAACTCAGAGTCTCCCAGTCCGCAGTGAGCAAAAGAATTGCCACGCTAGAAAAGTACTACGACAAAAAGCTGATTCAAAAAAAGGGCCGCCGGGTTGAGTTAACCCGTCACGGGCAGCAGCTGGTGGACAAGATCTCTCCTATTCTGTCTGAACTTCGGGATTTGTTTGTTGAGGATCGTGGTTCCGGTAGTGGTGAGTTGGTGATCGGCGTATCGGAAGCTATTTTATCATCCTGGGGTCCCAAAGCCTTCTTTGAGATTCAGAAGGGTATGCCTGATGTCAGTTTTTCCTTTCATACTCACCGCACTCCTGTGGTGCTAGATCGGATTCGTTCCGGAGAGTTCATGGCAGGGGTCTGTACCGGGTCCGATACTCTGGACAAGGATCTTCAATCCGAAGTGCTCGGTTACGAGCCCATGGTCATCATTCCCTGCGGTCTAACAACCTTGCAGTGGCCAGAGAACCAGCCTTTGAGCGTGATCACGATTGAAGATCACTCCGGTGCATGGCGATCGTTTAAAGGAGAGGCGGCACGACTCAATATTCATCGAGAGGTTTCGCTGGAAAGTTTCTTTGGTGTGGCTCAAATGGCCATCGCAGGTTTTGGCCACGGGCTGGTGCCGATCGGGGTTGCTCGAACACTCAATGTTGCAGAGGAAATCATGGTCAATCTAGGCGAGAAGGGACTGCGTCGGCCAGTAAGGTTCGTGGCTCGAAAGTCTACCTATGCGCTACCCATGGTCAGTAGTTTCTTTCAGGCGTTAATGAAACGCCTGGGTAGTGGTACGGTGGGTTAGTCTAGTTTCTATCCTAATTCCCGTCGTCATCCATTGGTGTCAGTGACAGGCCGCTAGACTTTGGCTTTGGTTCTGGCTCCGGCGTAGGCGATTTTGCGGCAGCAAGACTGCTGCCTGCAGCTTGTGTTTTTTGCCTTGCTGCTGGATTGTCATGCAGGGTCATTTTTCCCTGTCTGAATAGTTTGAAAAGTGCCATGTCAAAGGTTTACATACCCTGTTCGGCGTTCTTCCGGAAAGAAGTTGATGATTCGATCCAGTGCCTGGTTGGCATTGTTGGCGTGTAGTGTCGACAAACACAGATGACCCGTTTCCGCGAATGCTAGGGCGTGCTCCATGGTTTCTCGGTGACGAATTTCTCGGTGACGAATTTCGCCGATCAGAATAACGTCCGGTGCCTGACGCAGAGTATTGGCAAAGGCATCTTCCATTCACAATACAACCCTTATGTGGGTGAGTGAATTCAACCGGATCTTCGATGGTAATAATGTGTCCCTTACTCTTCTGATTGCGATAATCGGTCAGCGCGGCCATCGAGGTGGACTTACCAGAACCGGTACCGCCGACAAATAGAATCAAGCCGAGTTTCGACATAATGAATTTGGCTAGAACGGGGGTAAGCCTAGATCTTTATAGTTGGGCAGCGTTTCTCTGTTGAAAAATATTGACCCGGAATCGCCCCATCTTAGGCCGTGACATCGCCAGATTCATTTCGGGGTTTTTGGCAAACTGGGCACGAGGATCCGGAGGCACTCTTCAAATTGTGCGACGGTATCAAATTCCATGGGTCGACTCGATCAGCAGACCCGACCCTAGAATAAACCTTTCAGATAGGTGCGGCCACCCCGACTAGTAGTGGAAGGTAAGTCCGTCTGGATTTGTAAGCGTCAGGTGATTATTCTCAGCGGGCTCGGTAAAGCCAATTTGCTGAGCGTCAATGTTAAACGCGCGGGCGATATCGATGACTTCTTGAACACGGGCCGGTGGCACATAAACTTCCATACGATGACCCATATTGAAGACCTTGTACATTTCATCCCAGCCAGTATTGGATGCCTGCTGGATAGCGGCAAAAAGGGGCGGCGTCGCAAATAGATTGTCTTTTACAAAATGTACCTTACGACCAAACTTTAAACACTTGGTTTGAGCGCCACCAGAGCAATGGATCAAACCCTGCACCTGGTCCTGAAGTTCAGCAAGAATTCTCTGGATTACCGGCGCGTAGCTTCGTGTCGGGCTTAAGATTGCCTGGCCAACAGTTAGAGACGAACCTGGTAAGGCGTCATCAAGGGAATAAGGGCCGCAGTAGACGAGATCCTTCGGCACATTTGGATCAAAGGATTCTGGGTATTTTTCTGCATAGGTCTGGTTCAGCATGTCGTGGCGTGCACTTGTCAGACCATTGCTGCCAATGCCGCTATTCTCGATTGTCTCGTAACTTGCGATACCCGTTGAGGAGAGTCCAACAATGGCGAGTCCGGCGCCAATGTCATTTCGAACAACGTCAGCCTTTTTCATGATCGCCACGGCGCAGCTATCGACCACTACGGTGCCTGTTAGGTCACCAACATCGGCAGTTTCACCTCCACCAGAATAAATCTGGACACCCTGATCCCGCAGGGTTGCCATAAAGTTTTCACTGCCTTCAATCAATGCAGACACGACTTCTCCCGGGCAATTTAGCGCATTGCGATTGATGGTATTTGAAATCAGGATTCGGCCATTGATACCCACGCAGAGGAGATCGTCTAGGTTCATCACAATGCTGTCCTGGGCAATCCCGTGGAAAACGCTCGGGTTACCGGACTCTTTGTACTGCAGATAAGCGATGATGGATTTGGTACCGCTGCCGTCGGCGTGGATGATATTGCACTTTTCCGGGTCCCCGGAAAGATAGTCCTCGGTGATCTTGCAGAAGGTGCCGGCAATAGCGCCGTGATCCATTTTATCCACCACATCGTGAACCTCGGACTTGTCAGAACTGACCCCCCGGGATTGATAACGACTTTGGCTGGTGGGTTCACTGACAACAAATCCGGATCTGTCTCTGGCGCTAATCACACCGCGAAACTCAAGCTGACGATAGGCTTTGGCGACCGTGTTAGCGGCAATTTCGTAGTCGGCGGCGACGGCTCGTATACTGGGTAATTTGTCCCCGGGCGCGAGCTCGCCGGTATTAATGGCGAAGTGAAGTTGATCGATGATTTGTTGAAATACTGGCGTATTTTGTTCTGGGTCGATGGTTAGGTTCATGACTGGCTCAGGATTATCTGTATCATACTAATGATACAGGCGCTAAATCTATAAGGACACTCAATTCTGTCTCCTTTTGGGTCGGCTTTCTTCTATAATGCGCGCTCTTCAACGCCCACCCAAAAAAGGGGATTTCATGCCATCAGCTCCTCGAGTGGCCATAGTCGACTACGATGCTGGTAATCTGGGAAGTGTGCGCCGTGCCTGCCAAGAGGTTGGGATCAACGGTGTCATTACCGATGACCCGGATCAAATTCGATCAGCCGACAAGGTGATTTTCCCCGGAGTGGGTTCCGCTGAGAGTGCGGTGGACACGCTCCATGCCCGCGGTCTGTTTGATGCTCTGCTCGATTTTTATGCTGCAGGTAAGCCCTTTCTGGGTATTTGTCTGGGTAGCCAGATCTTGCTTGAACATTCGGAAGAAGGCGATAAAGATTGTCTTGGAATCGTGCCAGGATGTTGCGAACGATTTGATTATGCGGATCGCCAGTACAAGGTGCCACATATCGGCTGGAACCAGATTGAAATTCAGCGGCCCCATCCGTTGCTTAAAAATGTTCAGGACGGTGACGAGTTTTATTTTGTTCATTCATACTTTAATCGGCCGACCGAGCCCCATATCGTGGCAATGACCGAATACGGTCACCGATTTTGCTCTGTAATAGCCAAGGGCAATTTGTTCGCGACTCAGTTTCACCTAGAAAAAAGTGGTAAGAAAGGTCTCGCTATCCTGGATGCTTTTCGAGATTGGGATGGCACAGAATCATGCTGAGCAAAAGAATTATCGCCTGTCTCGATGTCAGAGAAGGCAAACTCGCCAAGAGTATCAAGTTCGTCGACACCAAGGATATTGGTGATCCGGTGGAAAAGGCAGCCGAGTACTATGAGGACGGCCTTGATGAACTGGTCTTCTACGACATTACCGCCTCGAGTGACAAGCGCGACATCATGCTCGACGTAGTGGAATCCGTTGCCGAGAAAATATTCATCCCCTTCTCCGTGGGTGGCGGTATTCGATCCGTGGCTGATGCGAATCGTCTACTTTGGGCTGGCGCAGAAAAGATTAATGTGAATTCTGCAGCAATAGGACGTCCTGCGTTAATCACTGAGTGCGCCCGGGCCTTTGGTAGTCAAAACGTTGTTCTTTCAATGGATATTCTAAAGGTCGAAACCAATCGCGATTTTCCCAGCGGCTACGAGGTTGTCATCAATGGTGGCCGAACCCCGACGGGGGTAGATGCGCTGACCTGGGCCCTTCAGGGTGAAGAATTGGGAGCAGGTGAACTCGTGGTTAACTCTATTGATGCCGACGGCACCAGAGCGGGATATGAAATCAATTTGACGCGAATGATCGCAGAAGCGGTCTCTATTCCGGTGATTGCCTCCGGTGGTGCAGGAAAACCGGAGCATTTGCTTGAAGTTTTGACGGAAGGCAAAGCTGACGCCGCGCTGGTAGCTTCTATGGTGCATTATGGTGAATACACTGTGTCGGGCCTAAAGCGCTGGCTGCATGACAAGGGTGTTAAGGTTCGACTGAACTACTGAATCCAAGAGGTAATGGTTTCCCACCATGAGTGAATCTCGTTTTGAAGTGATAGAAACCAAGCTCGCCTTTCAGGAAGAGCTGATACAGCAGTTGGACGACGCTTTGATTGCCCAGCAGAAGCAGATCAGTGCATTGCAATTACAGCTCAGAGTTCTCCAATCGGAGTTTAATTCCCTTGAAACTCACACGCCGGATACGTCAGAACCACCTCCGCCCCATTATTAATTCGTTGGAATAGGAATCGAACATGCATGCAATCCAAGTTAAAGACGGCGGTACGCTCGCCTGGGAAGAGGTCACGACCCCCGAAGCCAAAGATAATGAAGTTCAAATTAAGGTGTTTGCCTCGGCCATCAATCGCGCCGACTTGATGCAGCGTCGTGGCATGTACCCGCCCCCTCCAGGAGCGAGTGACGTTATGGGTTTGGAATGTGCCGGTGAAGTGATGGGTTTTGGCAGCAAGGTTGAGGGTTTTAAAAAGGGGGATCGTGTCTGTGCGCTGCTCGCTGGAGGCGGCTACGCTGAGGTGGTGACCGTTGATGCAGGTAGTGTTCTGCCCTTACCCCAAGGTCTATCGATGGCCCATGGTGCGGCAATCCCGGAAGTCTTTGCCACAGCCTGGTTGAATATATTTATGGAGGCAGGCCTTAAGCCTGGCGAGAAAGTCATACTGCATGCTGGCGCCAGCGGTGTTGGCACTGCAGCGATCCAGCTTTGCCAGGCTTTTGGCAGCGAAACCTTTGTCACCGTCGGTAACGAAGCCAAGCTTAACGCCTGTCTTGATCTGGGTGCTACAGCAGGCAGTAACCGCCATGAAGGATCCTTCGTGGAAAAAGCCAGAGCATTTGCGCCCGAGGGCGTCGGAGTGATTTTGGATCCCGTTGGTGGCTCCTATCTGAACGACAATCTGAATTTGTTGGGTTTAGGCGGCAGACTAGTACTCATCGGGCTAATGGGTGGTGCTCAGACTGAGGTCAATTTAGGTTTGATGATGATGAAGCGTTTAAGAGTGATTGGTTCGACACTTCGAGCGAGACCGTTACA
>JBLHQQ010000191.1:0-6067 GCA_047625245.1 Candidatus Azotimanducaceae bacterium | reverse complement strand
TATAACTTTAGGGGAGGGCTTGTCGCCAAACTCAGCCATCTTGATAAAAACACAATCGGCCTTAGTCTCGACGGCTTCGCTTCCATCAAGCCTGACCGCGAGAGCGGTGAGCGTGAAGCGGTCTTGTATTTTGTCCTTCGCGTAGCTGTCGGGGAAGGTTGTGACAACAGTCTCTCGTTCTTCGTTTTGGGCTGCGCGTGTAGTTTCTGTCGCGGTCATTGTTAAAACTCCAATGACTTTACTTTGGTCTATGAAACCGAGACTTTTGCCCTTGGTTAGCTGTGTGCTAAAACCCGAGTCATCAGTCTGTGCGTGGTTGTGTCCATACCGGCCTTTTTTATGCCCCCGCGTTATCGCGGAGTAGGTAGGGGTTGTGGTGGCCGTAGGTTTAAATCCTGCCATCCCGACCAAATTCCAAATATTTCAAGGCATCTTCAGTGCTCATTGGATTCCAATCTTTGAAATACTTCCGAGTGGACGAAATATCCACCACTGAACTGTCAAAAAGCTGACTTGTGGATTTTGGCTTGATTATCTTAACGACAAACTTCATTAGCGACTCCGGAAACGGAATCAGCATCGGTTGATGACCAATTGCTCTGCCTATTCCAATCAACATAGCCGGTAACGTCTTAGGAGATTGGTCTGCAATATAGACAATTGGAACGGCTAATCCGGACCTCAGTTGAAGTTCAACCATCCGGGTCAGGTTTTCGATAAAGCAGTAGCTGCGTTGCGCACTTAAACTCGCCAGAGGCAAAGGAAACCGCGATGAAGAGAGGTAAATCAGTTTCAGGAAACTATTCTGTGCACCTGGACCATAAACTAAGGGGAATCGCAGATGAACAACCTTGGTATTTGATCCGGCGATAACTGAATTGATTTCGTCTTCCGCGAGTAACTTACTTCGACCGTAGGCCGAGGTAGGTTGGTCCGGCGAGTCGGGACCTACGCAACCCTCACCTGATGCCTTAACTGAGCTAAGATTCACGAGTTGGGAGACATTTGCATCCCGGCAGGCGATGGCCAGATGCCTTGCGCCCTCAACATTAACCCGTTGCAGTTCAGCTTCATCGGCACCGGTTTCTGCAACTCCTGCCGCATGAACAACACAGGTAATCCCACTCAAATCGTCCGCTGTAATGTTGCAGATATCATCGATCAGACGGTATTTCGATGAAAGATTCATGGAGTCACGAACAACGCCGATCACTTCATGGCGCTGAACAAGGGCGCGCATCAACGCAGAGCCAATAAAACCATTGGCACCGGTGACTAGAATTTTCAAGGGACTGGTGCGATCACGGTGGGTTCACCGCAACAATAAATCAGGATTTCAGCACAACCAACACATCTTCCAACTCACTGATCATCTGATGAATCAGCTGCTTGAACTGAGTGTGGTCTTCTGCGTGATCATCTCCAGAGAGCCGCTGACGAGCGCCGCCAATGGTGAAACCCTGGTCATAGAGGAGAGAGCGAATTTGTCGAATCATCAGCACATCTTGACGCTGATAGTAGCGACGATTGCCCCGGCGTTTAACAGGTTTTAGCTGGGGGAATTCTTGTTCCCAGTAGCGCAAAACGTGTGGTTTTACTGCGCACAGACCACTGACTTCACCAATGGTGAAGTAACGCTTGCCGGGAATAGGCGGCAGTTCAGCGTTATGATCTGGGTCCAGCATATGCTTCCACTCGTGCTTTCAGTTTTTGACCGGGACGAAACGTGACGACCCGGCGTGCAGTGATAGGGATTTCTTCGCCAGTCTTTGGATTACGACCAGGGCGTTGGCTCTTATCTCGCAAATCGAAATTACCAAATCCAGACAGTTTCACCTGCTCATTATCTTCAAGAGATGCCCGCACTTCTTCGAAAAAGAGCTCGACAACTTCTTTTGCCTCTCTCTTATTCAAACCCAACTCTTCAAACAGCTTCTCGGCCATTTCCGCCTTGGTGAGCGCGCTCATCCTCAATTCCTTAAGCTAGCATCCAGATTCTTCGTCAGTGCCGCAACGATTTGGTTGACAAAACCGTTGATTTCGTCGTCTGTAAGAGTGCGGGAAGCATGCTGGAAGGTCAAGCCTAAAGCGACACTTTTTCTATTAGGATCAATGCCTTTGCCTTGATATACGTCAAACAACTTGAGGTTTCTAAAGGCCTCAATCTGGGTAGATTCGATACAGGCGTCTATTTCTCTAGCGCTCACTCCATTTTCGACCATGATGGCGATATCACGCCGTACCTCAGGGTGCTTCGATAGATTTGTCGCATTCGGAATCGGTTTTTCGAGCAGCTTTGCAACCTCCAGCTCAAAAAGGTAAACATTCGGTTCAATATCTAGAACTTTTTGGGTCTGAGGATGCATCAATCCAATCACGCCTACCCGCTCACCGTTTCGCTCAATGACGGCCGTTTGTCCAGGGTGCAGTGCTGGATGACGTCCTGGCTTGATGTCGAATTGTCCAACACCACCCACAAGGCTCAGCAACGATTCGACATCGCCTTTCAGATCAAAATAATCAACAGATGCTGCTGAGTTCGCCCAGTTCTCAGGATGTCTGGCGCCACAGATCAAACCGGCTAGCATCATGTCTTGCTTAACGTCTGCGACTTCCTGGATGACCTGATTCGGCGGCTGAATAAATCGTAGGCCAGTCTCAAATAGACGAACCCTGTGTTGTTGGCGATTAAGATTGTGTAGTAGAGACTTAACCAGGCCGCTCCAAAGCGTTGTCCGCATAACAGACATTTCACTAGAGAGAGGATTAGCGAGGCCGATTGGATCGTTTTCTGGATCCAAAGCGCTTTGAACAGATGAGTCTACAAAACTGTAGGTAATCGCTTCCTGGTACCCTCTGCAAACCAACCCTGACTTCAGGTCATTCAGTGCTAGTGCGGTTTCTGTGACTGGCGCCATAGTCAAGCGCACTTTTGGCGTTCGAACTGGCAAATTATTGTAGCCATAGATCCGGCTAATTTCTTCAATAAGATCCGCTTCGATGGCAATATCAAAGCGATGGGATGGCGGGACTACCTGCCAGGTCAGTTCATTCGTGTCTGTTGTTGAAAAATCAAAACCGAGGCGAGTCAGCATATCTTCTACCTGCCCCCCTTTGACCTCTACACCTAGCAACCTGCTCACTCGAGCTAGCCGTAGCGTCACCGAAGCAAGATTAGGCAAGCATGCCAAATCCTCGGTTTCGGTGACCGGACCAGGTTCTCCACCGGCAATCGAAATAAGTAGCTGCGTAGCCAGGTCGACCGCTCGCTTTTGACCTTTCCAGTCAACACCCCGCTCAAAACGGTGTGATGCATCGGTGTTCAATCCATAAGACCTTGCCTGACCAGCAATTGCCAATGGTGCAAAGAATGCGCTCTCAAAGAATATGTCCTTTGTCGTCTTGGTGACAGATGTCGACAGCCCACCCATAATTCCAGCGATTCCAATCGGTCCAGAATCATCAGTAATAAGGAGCGTATCTTCTTTCAACGTAATTTCCTGACTATCAAGCAATGTGACTTTTTCGCCTGCTTTGGAATGTCGAACGACAATCTTTCCTTCAAGTTTTTCCAGGTCATAGGCATGCATTGGCTGGCCTAATTCCAACATTACGTAGTTCGTTACATCCACCACAGGATCAATACTGCGGACATCACATCGACGAAGTTTTTCTTTCATCCAAAGCGGGGTTTCTGAATCGAGGCGAATATCCTTGATCACTCGCCCTACAAATCGAGGGCAAGAAGCACCTGCAGACAGCTCAACTGGAAAAAATTCTTGGTGGACAGAAGCGGTTACACTAATCTCTAAGGCCTTAACATCCAGACTATTGAGCAGCCCAGTCTCTCTAGCTAACCCAACAATGCCTAAACAGTCGCTTCGGTTAGGCGTCAAATCCAAATCAATCATTGCATCGTCAAGACTTAGATAAGCTCGAACATCCTGTCCAGCAGGTGCATCTAACGGTAGTTCGAGCAATCCATCATGCTTATCACTTAAGCCAAGCTCTTTCTCGGAGCACAACATGCCAAAGGATTCAACGCCCCTTAGCTTGGCCTTTTTGATTTTGAAATCTTCGAGCTTCGCTCCAACCAGTGCAAACGGTACCTTGATACCTTGCCTTGCATTAGGCGCACCACAGACAACCTGATGTTGTTCATCTCCAGTGCTGACAGTACAAATAACCAGCTTGTCTGCATCGGGATGGGCGTTGGTTTCTAGAATTTCGCCGACAACTACCTTGGAGAATTCAGCAGCCACGGGCTCAAACCCATCGACTTCTAATCCAGCCATAGTGAGTTGGTCAACCAACTCCTGGGTGGTTAGGGAGGGATTTACGTATTCTCGGAGCCAGTTTTCACTGAATTTCATGTCTTAATCCAAATCATTCATTGCAGATCGGAAGATTGAGGCTATTAGCTAAATTGCTTTAGGAAGCGGAGATCGTTTTCAAAGAACAACCGCAAATCATCAACGCCATAGCGCAACATTGCTAACCTGTCAGGACCCATGCCGAAGGCGAAGCCGCTGTATTCCTCTGGGTCGATGCCGGACATTTCCAGAACGCGCGGATGTACCATACCGGCTCCCATAACTTCCAGCCAACCTGTATTACTACAGACGCGGCAACCTTTTCCTACGCAATGGACGCACTGAACATCCACCTCTGCCGACGGTTCTGTAAAGGGAAAATAGGAAGGACGAAAACGGACTTGCAGATCTTTTTCAAAAAAGACCTGCAAGAACTCAATAATGGTTCCCTTCAGGTCAGCAAAACTGCTCTCGCGATCAATCAGCAGACCCTCGATCTGATGAAACATCGGCGTATGAGTAAGATCAGAGTCAACTCGATAGACACGGCCGGGACAAATTATTCGAAAGGGCGGCTCTCGATTTTCCATTGTCCTCACTTGAACTGGCGAGGTATGGGTACGGAGCAGCATATTCGGATTAAAGTAAAAGGTATCGTGCATCGCCCTTGCTGGATGATGCTGCGGAATATTCAAGGCTTCGAAGTTGTGATAATCATCCTCAATCTCAGGGCCTTCAACAACCTCGTAGCCAACACTGCGGAAAAAATTTTCAATCCGCTGCATGACCATCGTCACGGGATGGAGCCCACCAACGTCGATGTTTCTACCTGGGAGTGTGACGTCTAGCGTTTCAGACGAGAGTTTTTCATCTATGCTCGCCTGCTCTAGCAGCGCCTTTTTGCTATCAATCGCAATCTGTACAGTTTGCTTGGCATCATTGATCTTGGCACCGGCAGCAGGCCGTTCCTCTGCCGAGAGGCGACCGAGGCTTTTCAACTGCGCGGTGATCTCGCCCTTCTTACCCAGGTAAGCAACGCGAACATCATCGAGAGTTTTGATTTCATCAGCGGCCTGAACAGCCGCCAACGCTTGACCAACAAGTTCAGCTAAGTCTGACATGATCTGTCCTTAACTGTGCTTGTTAAGCTCTAGCTTGCTTGGCTTTCTCTGCCAGGGCTGCAAAAGCTTCTTTCTCATGAACAGCAAGATCAGCAAGCACACGACGATCGATCTCGATCTCTGCTAATTTCAGCCCGTTAATCATGCGGCTGTAAGACAACCCATGAAGGCGGGAAGCAGCATTAATTCGCTGGATCCAGAGCGCTCGGAACATTCTCTTGCGCACTTTACGGTCACGATAAGCATATTGACCGGCTTTGGTAACCGCCTGCTTGGCTACTCGATAGATGCGCGAACGCGCTCCGTAATAACCTTTGGCTTGCTTTAATACTTTCTTGTGCCGGCGATGAGCCGTGACACCACGTTTTACTCTTGGCATTTTGTTTCTCCGAAAATCGTTTAGGTCTTGAAGACCTGTTAATCCTTAACCTCAACTGGGCGCGGCTTTTGCAAAGCAAAAACGTTGGCGCAATTTAGTTAACTACTGATCAAATAATTACGGGCTAGTGCCCCAATAGACGCTTGATCAAAGGTATGTCAGCAGAAGCAACTTGCTTCATTCCACGCAGATGGCGTTTACGCTTGGTTCCCTTCTTGGTCAGGATATGACTTCGGAAAGACTGTCGGTGCTTG
>JBLHQQ010000190.1:0-6080 GCA_047625245.1 Candidatus Azotimanducaceae bacterium | reverse complement strand
CCAATGCGACCAGATTGCGACAGGTACTTCGCGATAAAGCTTATCGAAGCTATATCCTCGCAGGCGAAACTGACGATCAATTGTATCGAGTCTTCGTCGGCCCGATGGTCAATAAAGACAAGCTACTCAAATCTCAAACTGAAATCGAAACAGAACTCAAACTACCCGGACAAATTGTTCGCTATCGGATCGAAGGTGATCGATATCAATTGGGCGGTTAACCATCGCCAATCATATCTTTCGGAAGTCCGAGAGTGACGTTAGTAGTTGCTGATTGGGTGATTTTGGCGATTGTTGGTTTTTCTACCTTGGTGAGTATTTATCGCGGTTTCGTTAAAGAAGCACTGTCCTTACTGACATTAATCGCGGCGATGATTATTTCGTGGCTGTTTGGCGCTGAGGCATCGTCTCTGCTTGTGAATTGGATTGAAACCCCGACATTTCGCTACGTTGCAGCTTATGCGGGTCTGTTCATCACAACACTGATTATCGGTGGGTTGGTGAATTCCGCGGTGGTACAGGTCGTCAGAATGGCCGGGTTGGGTGGTTTAGATCGAACTTTGGGCATGCTATTTGGTTTTGCGCGAGGCGTGTTAGTTCTTGTTGTGGCGGTTGCGGTAATGGCCCGTTTGGGTCTTTCGGATGCTATTTGGTGGCAGGAGTCGCTACTGATACCGGAGTTTGTTGCCATTAGTGATTGGCTACAAGCTTTTGGTATTGATGGCGCGAATAAGTTGTTAGAGCAAGCTTCTTTAAATGAAGCAGAGAGCTAATCTAGGGCGGGGTATTTAAGTATGTGCGGCATCGTGGGCATTATCGGACGGGGTCAAGTTGGTTATGACCTGTACGACGCGTTAACCATTCTCCAACATCGAGGACAGGATGCTGCTGGCATCGTGACTTGCGAAGGTGATCGGGTGAATCTGCGTAAGGGTAACGGTCTAGTTCGAGATGTGTTCCACCAGGGCCATATGAACCAATTGGCGGGCATGATGGGCATTGGTCACGTCAGATATCCAACAGCAGGAAGTTCAAGTTCTGCCGAAGCCCAGCCGATGTACGTCAATAGCCCCTTCGGTATCTGTATTTCTCACAACGGTAATCTGACCAACGAGGAATCTCTGAACGAAGATCTATTTCGGTCGGATAGACGCCACATCAACACCTCCTCAGACTCCGAAGTGTTACTCAATGTTTTTGCCCATGAGTTGCAAAACCTGGCCGGTATGGAACCCACGCCGGAGCAAATTTTTGAATCAGTTCGACGGGTGCACGAACGTGCGATTGGTGCTTATGCTGTTGTCATGATGATTGTTGGTCACGGTATTGTCGGGTTTCGTGACCCGAATGGGATTCGACCAATTTGTTACGGCAAACGCCAAACCGAGAATGGACCCGAATATATGATCGCGTCTGAAAGCGTTGCACTGACTGTTGCAGGGTTCGAAGTCATTGCCGACATCGAACCTGGCGAAGCGGTGTATATCCAGACCAACGGCAGTCTTCACAAGCAGCAATGCAGCGATAAAGTCGAATACACCCCGTGCATTTTTGAGCATGTCTATCTTGCCCGCCCAGATTCCGTTATCGATCAAATTTCCGTTTATAAAGCTCGACTTAAGATGGGCGAGAAACTTGCCGACAAGATCTTGCGAGTTATCCCCAACCACGATATTGATGTGGTGATTCCCATTCCCGACACCAGCTGCACAGCGGCGTTACCGATGGCCCACAGGCTCGGTGTGAAGTATCGAGAAGGTCTGGTGAAGAACCGTTATATTGGTCGAACGTTTATCATGTCAGGACAGCAGCAGCGGTTGAAGTCTGTCAGACAGAAGCTGAGTACGGTAGAGCTAGAATTTAAAGGCAAGAACGTACTCCTTGTGGACGATTCTATTATTCGAGGCACAACCTCTAGGCAGATCGTGCAAATGGCCAGAGATGCCGGCGCGAAGAAAGTCTATTTGGCATCGGCAGCGCCACCGGTTCGATTTCCTAATGTTTATGGGATTGATATGCCCGCTGCAAATGAGTTCGTGGCTTACGGTAATACGGAACAGGAGATCGCAGATTACATCGGCGTTGATTGGTTGGTTTATCAGGATATTGAAGATCTAAAAGAGTGTGCTAGCGGTATTAATGACAAAATTGAGCGTTTTGATTGTAGTGTCTTTGATGGTGTTTACGTCACGGGCCGCGTTGATGATGAATACCTCAGCCGCATTGAGTCCAAACGTAATGATGAAGCGATAACCAAAAGGGCCGGAAACACCGACTCAGAAGTCATCGAATTGCACAATCAGGCCTAATCGAATCAACTCAAAGAGATATGCAAGAGTTAATTGATAAGACGATCGACCAAGTTGGTACGATCCTGTTAGGTAAAGACCAGCAGATACGGCTAGCACTGACTTGTTTGTTCTCCGGTGGCCATCTGCTGATCGAAGACCTACCCGGCATGGGAAAAACAACCCTTGCACACACTCTGGCGAGAGTATTGGGGCTTAGCTTTAATCGCGTTCAATTCACCAGTGACCTTCTGCCCGCTGATATATTGGGTGTTTCCATTTTTGATAGACAAACTCAACAATTCAATTTTCATCACGGCCCTGTTTTCAACCAGGTGATTCTTGCGGATGAAATTAATCGAGCCACGCCAAAAAGCCAAAGCGCACTATTGGAGGCGATGGAAGAAGGGCAGGTGACCATAGAGGGCGAATCTCGAGCGTTACCAACGCCGTTCTTCGTCATTGCGACTCAGAACCCAGATACCCAGGCGGGAACGTTTCCATTACCAGAGTCTCAGTTGGATCGTTTCTTGATGAAGATCGAGCTTGGTTATCCCGACCCGGCTGCAGAAAGAATACTGATGAAGGGTGAGGATCGGCGAGATGTACTGGCGCGACTCGGCGCGAGTTTGAATGCTCGACAGCTTGCTGAAATTCAAGACCAGTGTCGACAGGTCAAAGTCAGTGATGCTTTGCTGGACTATGTTCAGCGATTGGTTCAGTACACTCGAGACTCGAAAGAGTTTGCTTATGGTCTGTCGCCCCGAGGTGCCTTGGCGCTTCTAAGGTGCGCTAAAACTTGGGCCTATATTGAACGACGGAATCACGTCGTGCCTGAAGATGTTCAAGCAGTGCTCGGTCCTATTGTTGAACATCGGCTAAGGGAAGCTGCCGATTTTTCCGGTCACGGCGGCGGCGCTTTAGCACAACGGCTCCTCACTCAAGTCGATGTTATCGGGTAGATTGTGATGTCAAATAGCGACACCTCACCCGACAGTCGGTTTTGGCGCTCAGCTCGATTTCAAAATTGGCTAGATAAACGTGTTCCACCAGCTAATAGCGTCACACTGAACCAAAAAAACATTTTCATTCTGCCGACCCGCCACGGTATGTACTTCATTGTATTGATTCTGCTTATGATGTTGGCTGGGATTAACTATCAAAATAGTCTTATCTTTGCTCTGGCGTTTTTGTTAATCAGCGTATTTATGGTGAGTATTCTTCATACCTTCAGAAATATGTCAGGGCTCAATTTGCAAGCAGGGCATGGTGCCTCAATCTTCGCAGGAGAAGATGCCGAGTTTTCTATTACCGTTAGCCGACGCGGCAAAAGAACTTATGAGGCGCTAATGTTGGGTTGGCAAACCGATATGATGCAGGGCGCTGATCTGATTGATGCTTCGAGCTGCAAGATAAAAGTCTATGTTCCAACAAAAAAACGTGGGGTATTTAATCCGGGTAGACTTCTCGTTCAAACTTATTATCCGGTTGGTTTGTTTCGTGCCTGGTCCTGGGTAGATTTAGACTTGGCCGCCGTCACCTATCCAAGACCATTGTTTGCCGGAGAGATCCCGGCAGCCATTAACTCTACTCACGAAGGTGAAATGGCGCGGAAATCTGGAGTCGACGATTTCTATGGTCTTAGAGATTATCAACAGGGCGACCCGGTCAGACACATAGCCTGGAAAAACTACGCAAGGACTGGTGACTTGCACATCAAAGAATTTGCCGCTTATGTTGATCGGCGTGTCTGGTTGGAATGGGATAGCTTAACGGGTCTAGGCCGAGAAGCGCGATTGAGTCGGTTAACCTGGTGGGTTGTTCAAATATCCAAAACTACAGACGACTATGGGCTGCGTCTACCAGGTATTGAAATTGAACCTGAGCGGGGTCCGGAGCATCGATCGAAAATTCTCAACACTCTGGCGTTGTTTGAGGCAGATTCGTGAGTGCCGCAATTTACCAGATTCCTCGAAACAGTTTGGCCTGGATGCTCGCTGCTCAAGCTGCCGTTATTGCGCCCCATGTCCTTCGCTTGCCGTTTTGGGTCGTCAGTGTTTGCCTGGCGTGCATGGTGTGGCGCGTCATGGTTTTTCAAGGTCGATGGTCGTTTCCAGGTCGATGGACGAAAATCCTGCTAGTGCTGTCGGGTTTCGCAGCTGTGCCCCTCGCATACGATAAAATTTATGGAGTTGAGCCGGCGGTGTCTCTTTTGATGGTGGCCTTTGCGTTGAAGCTCATTGAAATGCATCAAAAGCGCGATGCCTATATGTTGATTCTACTCGCCTATTTCGTTTGTACTACCGAGTTTTTGTTTGAGCAGTCGATACCCTATGCCATCTACATGTTTGGCTGTGTCACCATGGTCACGACAGCATTGATTGGCTTGCATCAGACTCAATCACATTTAAAACCATTCAAAACATTGAAATCGGCTTCTTTGCTGTTGCTTCAAGCAGTTCCGTTGATGTTCATCTTGTTCGTCCTGTTTCCTCGAATCTCACCTCTTTGGACCGTGCCGCTAACCGATGATCGGGGCATCACCGGTGTCACAGATCGAATGACGCCTGGCAGCGTTGCCTCACTGACGGCCTCTGACGAGTTGGTGTTCAAAGCAACCTTTGAAGGAGCTCCGCCGAAATTTAGAGATCTATATTGGCGCGGGTTGGTTCTTACGGAATTTGATGGGACAACCTGGACACAAAACGAGGAGTTTCTGCGCAGGAGCGTTTATCGCTATCGACAGGTTGAACCGGGATGGGTTGAGGGGATTAAGTATCAAGGCAATGCCTACCAGTACGATGTGATCATGGAACCTAGCTATCAAAACTGGATGTTTTCGTTGATGATGCCAGAGGTTCCTGAAGACCGTGATTACGTGATACTTCATGATTTTCGAGTTGCCTCCAGTCGTAAAATACGGCAAAAAATCCGCTACCAATTGACTTCGCATCTAGATTATTCAGTTCAAGAAGAACTCAGTGACTTTTGGCGTTACCGTTACACACGTCTTCCCAAAGACAGTAACCCGAGAGCCGTCGCTCTCGCGAAGCAGATGTACTCCACTGTAGATAGTGCCGAGGAGATGTCCGGTCGAATTCAAATCATGTTCTATGAGCAGGAGTTCGTTTACACGCTGCAACCAGGTGCGACAGTCGCAGAACATTCGATTGATGCTTTTCTGTTCGACAGTAAGAGAGGGTTTTGCGAGCGCTATGCCAGTGCCTATGTTTTTATGATGCGTGCTGCCGGTATTCCGGCACGAATTGTCGTCGGATATCAGGGCGGTGAATACAACCCGAATGGCAACTACGTAGCTGTGAGGCAGTTTGATGCCCATGCCTGGGCTGAGATATGGTTTGCCGGTAAAGGTTGGGTTAGGGTGGACCCCACTTCAGCTGTGGCTCCGGAACGTATTGAACGTGGCCTTGAAGCTGCCGTCGAAGATGAAAATACCTTTCTGGCGAACTCTCCGCTGTCCATTTTCCGCTATAAGCAGCTACTCTGGTTGACGGAATTGAGGTTACAGATCGATGCTATCGGACACTACTGGGACACCTGGGTCGTCGGCTATACACCGGAGATGCAGACGAGCTTACTAAGTCGCTTCTTCGACGATATTAGTCCAAAGCGACTAGGCACATTGATGTTAGCGAGTTTTTTCTCAGTGCTATTTGTTATCGCTCTGTTCCTGCTTGCGAAACGTTCTCGAACACCGTTGTCAACGACCGATACAAATTACTTGCGATTTTGTAGGACGATGGAAAAGCGTGGAGTACCGAGGAGAAATGG
>JBLHQQ010000189.1:0-6085 GCA_047625245.1 Candidatus Azotimanducaceae bacterium | reverse complement strand
TTTTCTAGTAGAGAGTCGAGTCGAGAGCAAAGCGGAGACATACATAATCGCCTAGATATCCTGCTAAAAAAATCTGATTGCCCACAGAGCAAGCGAGGTTGGCTAATGCGAACTTTACAACTGGCAGACCGTTATCGACAGCAGTTGCGTGGACTGTCCATCACACCAGCGACGCGACTTACCGAGGATGATGTTGCAGGGTTTCTGGTTGCCTGCGCGTTTCCTGACCGGATCGGACGCAAACGACATGCTGGCGGCTACCAACTCTCTAACGGGCGCAGTGCCAGCTTCGCGACTTCGGACCGGCTCGATAAAAATCGCTGGCTTGCTATCGCTGAGGTCGGTGGTATTGCTGGGCGTAAGGGAGATATTATTCGCATTGCCGCACCGTTCAATCCTGACCTTTTGAATTCAGCACTACCGTTGTTAACAACAGAGTCAACTCAAATCGAGTGGGATAAAAAATCTGGCCGCTTTATCGCAGAACGACTTCAAAACATCGGTGCATTGGTTTTAAAGAGAGAAGCCATCCCACAACTATCCGAAGAAGCAAAAAGCCAGGCGATTTGTAGCCATCTACGACGCGAAGGTCTCTCACTATTTAAATGCTGGAACAATTTTCAGGAATGGCGCGCCCGGGTTCAACTGGTTCGTGAGTATTTACATCCAGAGTGGCCAAACCTCAGCGACGATAAATTGTTAGCCACATTAGAAACCTGGCTTGGCCCTTATCTTGGCCCTATCAACCGCCTAGATGAGCTTCAAAAACTAGACATCAAACAAATGTGGCTGGATCACCTGGGTTATGAGCGACAGCAGGAGCTTAAAAGGCTTGCCCCAGAGTTGATGGAGGTACCATCTGGGTCAAACATTCGAATCAATTATAGAGAAATGCCGCCTGTGCTGGCGGTCAAACTACAAGAGATGTTTGGCAGTGATGCCACACCTGCCATTCTCGACGGCAAAGTCGAGTTGCTGGTGCACCTGCTATCTCCGGCCGGTCGACCTCTGCAAGTCACCCAGGATCTCGCAGGCTTTTGGCGTTCAAGCTATAAAGAAGTCAAAAAAGAAATGAAAGGGCGCTATCCTAAGCACCCCTGGCCCGACGACCCCACTGAGGCGGTCGCGACCCGACATACGAAAAATCGTCGTTAGGCAAAGCCTAGGGAATTGGGTAGCTTGCGATCCGATCTCCATGGGCACTACCCATATAGATTTTGTCCGCTACTTTTAAGGCTACGGTTGCGTATCCCATCGGGGCACCACTGTGACTCAGCACTACCTCTGTCTCGAGGGTATCTGGATTGGCCTTAATAACTTCAAAGGGTAACAAGCAGACCCCTGGTTCTGTGCAGGTTTGAGTGATGGGATTATGCTTATGAGAGGCCACCCAAAGCGCGCCGGATTCATCCACGGTAATGTTATCGGGTTGCTGGATGCTAAAGGAGCCTTCAACTTCTCCACTGGCTCGATCAATCCGAATGGTCTTGTTTGCAAAATAGATGTTGACGAAGATTTTACTGTTGTCAGCGCTCACCGCAATGCCATTGGGCATCTGCTCAATGGAGCCTGGGACCTGAACAAATCCAGTATCCGCTTGCCACTCATATACCCAACCAATTTTCTCTCCGGCAATTAGCTGCGCCACAACCTTGTCGAAAGCTGTGCTCTTGTTCCACATGTGCGTCACAAAAAAACCGCCGTCTTGTAAACCTGCGACATCGTTAATAAACGGATCTCCCGGAGGCACTGCACAGCCGCGCCAATGCAGCTTCCAGCCAAATTCATTTTTTGCCAGCTCAAAAAATTCGACCGCTTCTCGACCACCATGATTTACAACCAGTAGTTGCTGTCGACCATCGGCCCGAGCTATTAGATCAATACCATGGGGACTAAAAAGTTCAGCCGACGGAGCAGGACAGTCCACGGCGCCCCATTTTTCTTCTGTTTGCCAGTTAATATCGATCTCGCGACGCTCGCCGGTAGCTAGATCCATAAGTGCCAGATCTCCTGGAGGATGAATCATAAACTCTCCCATTTCGCTAAGAAGTAAATACTCACCTCCTGGCACGATGACGAGATCCTCTGGGTTCTCAAATCCACAATAGAGCGTCAACCCAGCTGCGGGATCGCAAGACACATTTTGAGAAATAGTATTTTCTGTACTGGCCGTTGTCTCTGCCAGACCATCTGCCTCGGCAATATCTTTAGAGCCGCCGCAAGCCACCAGAAAGAGAACGAGTAAGGTCGTTGTTATACGCTTCATGTTGAATCTTCTTGTTATTGGTCGAGCCTCAAAGTGTGCCTTTAACCCGACAGCTTTGCCACCATCGCCTCTGCCACGCGCTTGACGCGAGGCACATGTTGCATGCTTCGAGCGCAGACGATGTAGAAAAAGGACTTCGGTAAAACGACACCAAGATCGACGGCAACAAATGCTTTCGCCTCACTGCTCGCTGGCCTGGAACAAATCATGACTCCCAGCCCGGCTTTTACGGCAGCCTTTTGCACCAGATAGTCATCTGACGCCAGTATCGGCTGAAACTGAGGAATCAGTTTTTCTAGCATCGGTCGCGGTGTCACATTTTGGTATCGACCGGCCCAGGTAACCCAATCCAAATCCTCCCAACTGCAGGGCATTTGTAGCCGTGAAACGTAGGATGGTGCTCCATAGACAGCTGGTTGAGATTGAAATTCATGGAGAGCAATCAACTCTGGTTCAGTCGGCTTGTGGGTTCGAATGGCGATATCTGCTGCACCACGCGTCAGGTCAACATGATCAATACTCGACAGAATCTCTAACCTGATTTCTGGGATTTGTTGTCTAAACTGCGCAGCAAATGGCCCTAGATTCTCCACTGCAATACCAGGAGGCGCTGCAATCTTCACCAGTCCTGCAATTTGGCTCTCGCCACTTCTCATCGCATGATCAAATTCGGTGGCCCACTTTGCCATTTGCTCAGCAGCTGGAATTAATCGATCTGCAGCGGTTGTGCGCTCAGCACCATGTTTTCCTCGAACGAATAGCTGCTCCGAGAGTCGCTGCTCCAGGCTTTTGATTCTTCGACTGATGGTGGGTTGGCCAAGATTGAGCATTTTGCCTGCCGCACTGAAACTCCCCGACTCCACCACCGCGAGAAAAGTCTGGGCATCTTCCCAGCTGACTCGGCCTGTTGCCGTTATCTTTCCACTCACCTTTTCATCTCTCTAATCAGCCTGCGATTCGATCTTTTTGATGACCTTATATTCATTTATGCATGCCAATATGAATTTTTAAGCAATTTACATTATCTGGTGCATGGATAATATACAGATCTAACGTCACTACCCCCTACATACAGCAGGTTTATCCATGGAAAAGTTTGTCATTTTGTTCATCCTTAGCCTCGCCACGGCGGCGTGCACACCCACCACGATCGAGACCATGCCTGCTTCTCTAGGGATGCCAGCCACCATGAGCGATCTCCTGGACTCGCTGGAAAAACCCGGAGTCATCGAGTTCAATAAACATGTGGCTGGAGACTGGGCCATAGAACTATCAGGCCTACTAAACCTTGAACACCCAAAAGCGATAGCCGCCGGATTATCCGATCGTGTGGAACCCATTCAGTTATTTACCTACAGCCTTAAGCATCCGACCAAAGGCACCTATCTTGTTGACTCGGGTTTGTCCGAGGAGTTTCGAGACATTCCTAACAACCAGCAACTGTCCTTCATAATCAAAAAAGCAATGAACATTGATTTGATGAAAGTTCACCTCACAACCGCTGAACTGTTCAACCAACTTGGCGGTATAGATGGCGTGTTCCTGACTCACATCCATATGGATCACATCATGGGATTAACCGACCTTGGCTCTGAGGTCGATGTTTATATTGGTCCCGGCGACACAACGGTCAGCAACATCAGCAACGCTGCTACCCAGGGCACCACGGACCGTCTGCTTGCTCACGTCACAGTCCTGCAGGAATGGCAGTTTGAAGAAGATGGTATCGTCGACATTTTTGGCGATGGCTCAGTTTGGGCGATTCACTCCCCTGGCCACACGCCTGGCGCAACAGCCTATCTTGCCAACACTTTGACAGGCCCACAGCTAATGCTTGGCGATGCCACGCACACGGCCTGGGGTTGGCAACATGGTGTTGAAGCGGGCACCTTTTCTGAGGACATCCCCCAGAGTGCAATGAGTCTTGCGCGACTGAAAAAATTGGCAGAGGACTCACAGCGAATCACTGCCCATCCGGGACATCAATCTCTTACGGAATAATCAGCAGGGTGGCCAGCAATAACAAGGGGGATCTGAGATAATGCACTGATGCCCTCTAGCTCCCCGACGCCAATTAACACCCTAAAAGAAACTTTTGGTTTCGATGAATTCAGACCGCCTCAGGCGGAAGTCATCGACACCATTAGTGCCGGTCAAGATTGCCTGGTGATTATGCCAACAGGAGGCGGCAAGTCTCTGTGTTATCAACTACCAGCTCTGATTCTGGAAGGCACTGTCATTGTCATCTCGCCGTTAATCGCCCTGATGCGAGATCAGGTAGGCGCCGCCACACAACTCGGCATCAAAGCTGCGTATTTAAACTCCACTCAAAACGCCCAACAACAACGCGAAGTTATTAGAGAACTTCGCGCCGGTGAAATTAAGCTGCTGTACCTCGCCCCCGAACGTCTGCAGCATTTCGAAACCCGGCAACTGCTAACAGAATTCAAAATCAGCTTTGCAGCAGTTGATGAAGCCCATTGCGTATCCCAGTGGGGTCATGACTTTCGGCCAGACTATCTGACTCTTGAATGTTTTAAGCTCGACTTCCGAATCCCAGTGATGGCGTTGACCGCAACTGCCAACGATTTAACTCAAAATGAAATCGCTGAGAGACTTAAACTCAGTAATGAGCGGCGGTTTATCCAGGGTTTTGATCGGCCAAACATCTATTATCAGATCACGCTGAAGGACAACCCACGCAAACAACTGAAAGCATTTCTGCAAAATCGGCAGGACCAGTGCGGCATCATCTATTGTCTTTCCCGAAAAAAAACTGAACAGACCGCACAATGGCTCTGCACTCAAGGGTTTAGCGCACTGCCTTATCATGCCGGATTACCGACTGACGAGCGGGACAATAATCAAGATCAATTTTTGAAGTCCGAGTGTCGAATCATTGTTGCGACGATTGCCTTTGGCATGGGTATTGATAAACCAGATGTCCGCTACGTCGTGCACCTCGATCTACCCAAAAGCATAGAGTCCTACTATCAAGAAACTGGCAGAGCAGGAAGGGACGGCGCAGCAGCAGATGCTTACCTGCTCTATGGTTTGCAAGATGTCGTACTATTAAAGAAGATGGTAAGTCAAAACGACGATAGACAAAACCGCATAGAACAGCAAAAGCTCGATACCATGCTGGCTTTTTGTGAAACCACGAGTTGCCGACGCAAAGCCTTACTGCAGTATTTCGGCGAGCAAATCGCTGACTGTGGTCACTGCGACACTTGCCTAACACCGCCAGAAACCTTTGACGGCACAGAGGCAGCTCAGAAAGCACTTTCGGCAATTCACAAAACTGGACAACGATTTGGCGCTAACTACATTATCGATGTCCTTACAGGCGTTGAGTCCGATCGAATCATTTCTTTTGATCACCACAATCTGAGCGTTTTTGGTATTGGTCAGCAACATAGCTATGAGGAGTGGCGAGGTATTCTTCGACAATTGGTTGTGCGAGGTCTCGTTAAGGTAGATGTCGAGGGATTTAATGGACTACAACTCACTGAAGACTGTCGGCCCGTTCTGAAGGGTGAGCAAAGCCTGCTATTGCAGCAGATAACACGAAAGAAAACACCAGCCAAAATACGCAATAAGCCCACCTTGGAAATACTCGACTATGACGAATTGTTATATGAAAGATTGCGCGACTGGCGAATGCAAACGGCAAAACAAAAAGGCTTGCCGCCCTATACCATACTGCATGACTCAACCTTGAAAGAGATCTCTGCCACCAAACCCCAAACCATCGAACTGCTGCTTGATATTAGCGGCATCGGCGCCGCAAAAATCCAACAGTACGGCGAAGTACTTCTG
>JBLHQQ010000188.1:0-6125 GCA_047625245.1 Candidatus Azotimanducaceae bacterium | reverse complement strand
GCATTGATCGCATACGCTACACCACATCACATCCAGTGGAGTTTTCAGACAGCCTGATTGATGTCTACGCCGATGTGCCCGAGCTCGTTAATCATCTTCATTTGCCCGTACAAAGCGGTTCTGATCGCACACTGGCGAGAATGAAGCGCGGCCACACAGTGCTGGAATACAAATCCAAAATCCGCAGGTTGCGGAAAATACGCCCTGACATTAGCCTATCTTCAGACTTTATTATCGGCTTTCCCGGTGAGACTGACGCGGATTTCGAAGACACGATGAATTTGATAGCCGAAATAGGCTTCGATCATTCCTTTAGCTTCATTTATAGTGCGCGCCCAGGTACGCCCGCGGCTGACCTACCCGATGAAACCCCGATGGCTGAAAAGAAAGCTCGATTGAGCCGCCTGCAGAGCCGAATTTTAAATCATGCAGCGACCATCAGTCGTGAGATGGTGGGTAGCACCCAAACTGTGCTGGTGACGGGGCAATCCAAGAAGGATCCGGGGCAGTTGCAGGGCCGAACTGAGAATAATCGTGTTGTGAACTTCTCATCCTCCAAGATGGAATTAATCGGTCAGTTCGCTCAGGTTGAGATCCACGAAGCATTGCCTAACTCATTGCGAGGGTTGTTGCTCGAAAGCGACAATCGGCGTGATGCTGGCTAGAATTGTATATACTGCTTTCATGCCCTTGATTCAGCGGGTATCCTGATCATCTATTGAGTTATACCAATCTATTGAACGCCAACAGCGAACCTCACCAGCTCCAGCTGGAACCCAACGATACCCATCAGCTCGCCATATTATGTGGACCGTTTGATGCACACCTGCGCCAGATAGAAGCTCGTTTGGGAATTACCATTAAAAACCGCGGCAACAGCTTCCAGTTGTTTGGCGAAAGTAGTGTCACCTATGCGGCGAGTGAACTACTCAATCAGATGTATCGGGAAGTCACTAGTGGCGCCCACTTGACGGCGGACGTTGTACATCTGTTTTTGCAAGAGTCCGGTGTCGAGGCGCTAATAGAAAATGGTGTTGGACTGTCCGACGGTTTGATCCAAACCAAGAAGAAGAGCATTAAGCCCCGGGGTGCCAATCAGGTGACCTACGTGGAAGCGATACGTAGCAACGATATCAATTTTGGGGTTGGACCGGCGGGAACAGGCAAGACTTACTTGGCTGTAGCCTGCGCAGTGGAAGCACTTGAACAGGAACGCATTCGGCGAATTTTGCTGGTTCGCCCGGCCGTTGAAGCAGGCGAAAAGCTGGGTTTTTTACCCGGTGATTTGAGTCAGAAAATCGACCCCTATTTGCGCCCATTGTACGATGCATTGTATGAAATGCTCGGATTTGAAAAGGTAGAAAAACTGATCGAGCGCAATGTAATCGAGGTTGCGCCGCTAGCATATATGCGAGGCCGAACACTCAACGACTCTTACATTATCTTGGACGAAAGCCAAAACACGACCGTCGAGCAGATGAAGATGTTTCTCACTCGGGTTGGGTTTGGTTCGACCGTGGTGGTCACCGGGGATGTCACCCAGGTCGATCTACCCCATCGCACAAGGTCAGGTCTGCGCCATGTGCTTGAAGTATTAGATGGCGTAAACGGAATTTCATTTACGCACTTTTCCGCCCGGGATGTTGTGCGACATCCTTTGGTACAACGAATTGTCGAGGCTTATGAGCGTCACGAACCTGACAACGACCATGACTGATTTGGGTCATGATGTTGCCGTTATATGGTCGCTGCCAGAATTAAGAATGGCAGGTGATCCAGAGGATTCAGAATTTGCTCAGTGGGGGGTTCAAACACTCCTTGATCGAGGCGCTGCATCCTGTGAGCTCGCGGTCAAAATCGTTGACGAAGACGAGAGTCAGGCTCTAAACGAGCTCTATCGCAATAAGTATGCGCCCACTAACGTGCTGTCTTTCCCTCTCGATGGCGGGCTTCCAGATCGGAGATTACTGCTTGGAGATCTGGCGATTTGTGCAGAAGTTGTGCGTCGTGAAGCAGCATCTCAGAACAAAACAGTGCAGGCTCACTTCGCCCATATGGTGGTCCATGGTGTCATGCACCTGCTCGGTTTTGATCATGTCGAAACCGCTGAGGCGGAAGAGATGGAGCAGATCGAAACCGAAATTTTACGTACAATGGGATTCCCTAATCCCTATGAATAATTGGCGCTAGGGTGACTACAGGAAGTTGTAATGAGTGAACACGATAGCGGCAGTGAAAAGGGTTGGTTAGAACGACTCTCTCTTGCACTAACCGGTGAACCCAGTTCCAGAAGCGAACTGTTAGAAGTTCTGCGATCCTCTGAGCAGCGTGATCTGCTGGATGCGGAAGCCTTGAGTATTATTGAAGGCGCACTGACGGTGTCGGATATGCAGGCCCGGGAGATTATGATCCCGCGCTCGCAAATGGTCGTGGTGCGACTGAACATGACACCGGAGGAAATTTTGCCGATGGTGATTGAATCTGGGCACTCTCGTTTCCCGGTTTTGTCTGACAACCCCGATGATGTGGTTGGCGTCCTAATGGCGAAGGATCTTCTGCCAATGGCACTTCAGGATCAGCGCGTGAAGTTTAAACTCCGCGATCTCTTAAGGCCCTGTACGGCAATACCCGAAAGCAAACGATTGAATGTTTTGTTGCAAGATTTTCGTGCCACTCGTAACCACCTTGCGGTTGTGTTTGATGAGTATGGTGGCGTCTCTGGGATGATCACCATTGAAGATGTGCTGGAACAGATTGTGGGTGATATTGAAGATGAATATGACTTCAGTGAAGAAGACTTCATCAACAAACATAAAGATGGTCACTACACGGTGAAAGCCCGAACGCCGATTAGCGATTTCAACCAGATTTTTAATGCCAAGCTCCCCGAGGATGAGTTTGATACCGTCGGCGGTGTTGTGACCCATCATTTTGGACACCTGCCCGAACGAGAAGAAAAGGTCGACATTCACGGCTATAAGTTTGAAGTGTTGAACGCTGACAATCGGCGGATTAAATTACTCCGAATGCAGTTACCTAAGAACAAAAAGGTCAAATAAATCGTTTTGCCGGGTCGAGCAACTTACCCCGGTCGCGCCACTTACACCGGTCGCGCTCTGTTCCCCGACCGACCCTGGCTAACGGATCTGTTGGCGCTCGTCGCCGGTGTCATGTTGCCTCTTGCCCTGGCGCCTTTTCATTTTTGGTGGTCTTCGATTGTTGGGCTACTGCTGCTGCTTGCGGTCCTTCAAGCTGCCCCGTTTAAGCGCGCGCTCTGGCGCTGGTATCTATTAGGTCTCGGTCAATATTCACTCGGTGCCTCGTGGCTTTACGTCTCAATAAATACCCATGGCGGAGCAAGTCCGCTACTGGCAGGGTTTTTGGTGTTCCTGTTTGTGGCAGCTATATCTCTTGTCGTACTCATCCAGGGCTTTATTTACCAACGCTTTTTTGCCGGATCGATTGTGGGTCTTGTGCTGGCGTTTCCTGCCCTTTGGTTTTTCAAAGAGTGGACGACAAGCTGGTTGTTCACCGGATTCCCCTGGGCGCTTGTGGGGTATGGTCATGTTCAAACGCCGCTCGGAGGATTGGCGCCGGTGGTTGGCGTGTTCGGCGTCAGCTTTATCTGTGTTTTGATATCAGCACTGCTTTTTGCCGCTATACAGCGGGGAGAACCGCGCCGGGTGGCTTACTTGCTAGCTGCAGTCGCCCCCATTTTGATTGGGCTATTGCTGAACCAACACAACTTTACAAAGCCTGCGTCGGAACCACTTGAAGTTAGTTTAGTGCAGGGCAACATTGCCCAGCAGACCAAGTGGACCCGGGCTCAGGTCAATCCCATTATCGATCGTTATCTTGGTCTATCTGAGCCTGAGTGGGGCCGGGATTTGATTGTTTGGCCAGAAGCCTCGATTACCCTCTTCAAAGATAGTGCGGTTCAATTACTCGAAGACCTCGATCAAAGGGGTAAAAGCACTGAGACGGGACTGCTGCTGGGATTGCCAAGTCGGGAAGGCAACCGTTATTTCAACTCGGCGGTGGGTCTTGGTCAAAGTCACGGTGACTATTCGAAGCGCCATCTAGTGCCCTTTGGGGAATACATGCCGCTGGAACCTTGGTTGCGCGGTATTATTGATTTTTTTGATTTGCCGATGTCTCACAACCGACCGGGACCCTTTAAGCAGCCTCAGTTGATGTTAGGTGATGTCGCTTTAGGATTGTCGATCTGTTACGAAATTGCCTTTCCTGACCTGGTTCGGGATCAAGCAGAGCTGGCAGGATTGCTGGTGACGATTAGTAACGACACCTGGTTTGGTCATTCTGTAGGGCCTCATCAACATATGCAGATGGCGCAGATGCGGGCCATGGAAAATGGCCGCTACCTGCTTCGAGCAACCAACAATGGCATTACCGCGATCGTTAACCCTAAAGGCCGAATAACAGAACGCCTGCCTCAGTTCGAGCAGGGGGTTCTGCGAGGTTTAGTGGTGCCTTATGAAGGGGCGACGCCTTATACACGGAATGGCGATTGGCCTTTACTGGTGGGTCTCGGTCTGCTGCTGATGGCGTTACTGATCCTACGCCAAACTGGCTCAGGTATTGTCGCAGTTCGGCAATAAGGTCCTTCAACTGGCGAATAGATCTTTGATTCGCTTGAATTTGGTTCGATCTGGGTTTGCCACCAAGCGATTTGGTCCAGTTTCCTTCAAGCGGCCGAAGTATCGCGGTTGTCTTTGATCAGTTAGAATTGCGCCCTAATTTTTTGACCCCAGCGATGATGAGCGACCCCCACCGAAACGAAAACGATTCTGAACGATACGACCCCGAACAGGCTGAGCGGTCGGTCCAAACACAGTGGCGCGAAAACAGAACATTTGAGGTTTCTGAGAACTCCACCAAACCCAAATACTATTGCCTCGCGATGTTCCCGTATCCTAGCGGCCAGTTGCATATGGGCCATGTTCGCACGTATACCCTCGGCGACGTCATAGCCCGCTATCAGAGGCTGCAGGGGAAGAATGTTTTACACCCTATGGGCTGGGATGCTTTCGGTTTACCGGCTGAAAACGCCGCGATCAAGCGCAATGTCGCGCCATCCGGCTGGACCCGTTCAAACATTGAGTACATGAAGCAGCAGTTGCAACGATTGGGCTTCTCTTTTGATTGGAGTCGTGAACTTGCCACCTGTGATCCCGATTACTATCGCTGGGAACAATGGTTCTTTACCAAGATGTTCAAAAAGGGCCTGGTCTACAAAAAAGCGGCCATGGTGAATTGGGATCCCGTTGACCAGACAGTGCTCGCCAATGAGCAGGTAATAGACGGTCGAGGCTGGCGGTCCGATGCATTGGTAGAGCGTCGAGAGTTGGCTCAGTGGTTCATCAAGATTACCGATTATGCAGAGGAGCTATTAAGTGGTCTTGACGATTTAACCGGTTGGCCTGAAAAAATTAAAACCATGCAGCGCAACTGGATCGGTCGATCGGAAGGAGTTGAGCTGACCTTTCCACTCTCTGCTGAGGTCCAATCCCAGGCGGATGTCGGCAAAGGGTTAACGGTCTATACGACGCGGCCGGATACGTTGATGGGCGCTACCTATGTTGCTGTCGCTCCTCAACACCCGCTTGCCAAGGCAGCAGCGGCCAATAATCCTGAGTTAGCGGAATTTTTGGAACAATGTAGCCGAGTTAAAGTTGCTGAGGCGGACATGGCCAAGATGGAAAAGCTTGGCGTGGCAACCGGTTTCGCCGCCGAGCATCCCTTAACTGGTAAGTCTGTACCGATTTGGGTCGCCAATTTTGTCCTAATGGAATACGGCTCCGGTGCGGTGATGTCGGTGCCTGCTCATGATCATCGGGATTGGGAATTCGCAAAGAAATACGGTCTCGAGATAACTCAAGTTGTGCAGCCGGCAGAGGCGAGCGAAGAGAGTTGCGACATTGAGACAGGTGCTTATGTAAGCAAAGACGGCGTCCTTGTCAATTCTGGAGCATTCGACGGCCTTGATTTTGAATCCAGTTTTAACGCCATTGCCGATGCATTAACGGCCAAGCAATTGGGCGAGCGACAGGTGAACTACCGGCTACGTGACTGGGGTGTCTCTCGGCAGCGTTATTGGGGTTGCC
>JBLHQQ010000187.1:0-6142 GCA_047625245.1 Candidatus Azotimanducaceae bacterium | reverse complement strand
CACCAATTGTCGCTTGTTCAGATCTAATGACCAGCCCTCGAAGGAGCGCTTAAATCCTTTTTCTTTCTGTTTTTCCTGGGCCTGGACACGCCAATGTAAATTTTTGACTCTAGAAAGCAATTCTCGCGGGTCGAACGGTTTAGTGACATAGTCATCTGCGCCACTTTCCAGGCCAACGATCCGGTCAATTTGTTCATCCTTGCCGGTCACGAGAATGATGCCGATGTCGGAGGTTGCTCGAAGCTCGCGAGTCAGCGTCAGGCCATCCTTACCAGGTAAATTAATATCGATGAGACAGAGCTCGATATTCTCGGCCGCAACGAGCTGAATGATGCCTGTTGCATCTTCGCGGCATATGACGTCGTAGCCTTCCTTTTCGAAATGGGCCACGAGTTTAGATCTGGTAATTGGCTCATCTTCTATGACAAGCAACTTGATTGCGGATTGCACCACGTAGCGGGACTCCAGAGTTTTTTAAGCTAGCAATTCAAAGAGACTAACAATATGCGACGCAGCTTACTATCATAGGGTCTGGGAATGTTCGAAGTACAAACCGCTTGAAAATCCGATGGCAGGAACTATCCGTAGAAGCCCTCAACGGTATTATTGAAGACTTTGTGACCAGAGAGGGCACTGAATACGGCACTCAAGAAGTCACTCTCGACATAAAGGTGAAGCAAGTAAAGGCTCAACTGGAAGAGAACCTGGTGGTGATCAACTTTGATCCTGAGACTCAGTCTTGCTCGATTGAACCTATAGAAGGGTAGAACTTCAGTGCTCTGAAACGCCCACTGCGAATTGATTGACGACCATTATATGAGAACTAGCCGCAAGTCGGACATCAACGACCATTCATCCATGTTTACAACCTCGTTTAAGTCGGAAATGGCAAATTTGCCGAAACTAAAGTTCGTGGTTGCGGTACCCGCGCAGGTTGTACTTTGATAGGAGAAGGAAGTTAGGTCAGTATCGATAACATCGGTAATATCGACGCCAGTAGTAGAAATATTATTAGTCTCGGTCAAAGTAATGGTGTGTTCGAGAATGTTTCCTGGGTAGGTAGTGGAGGTGGAGAGCTCATTGGGCGATCCAGTTGACCGCCATCTGTGGTGTTTTGGGTGAATAATCCCACTTCGTTCAATGTCGCATCGATATCTGCTAGTGCTTTGTTGTCGACAGAAAACACCTCTGCCATGAGTAGTACTAGGTCGTTGCGACTGTTAAAACGAGCGGTCGCATCAAAGGCGTCAGACTGTCCAACTAGATCGGAGCTAGTGTCATAGGTGTCGAGATCAAAAGTACTGTTCTTAAAAGACTGGAAACCATCAAAGAGATTGATCACTCGGACATTGATAACGTTGGGATCCACAAATGTGATGATCAGGCCTGATTCTCTCGGTGAACCTTCATCTCGGAAAAGGTGTAGGCGCCTGGGCCCGTCAGGTTTGGCAAATTCCGTCCATTTGCACCAGCAGTTGTCGGAATGGACACGCCGTTAAGTTGAAGTAATGTTTGGCTTGAAAGGTCGATTTGGGATGTGTGGTAGTTGGGTCCGATGTCAGCAGAACCCGAATAATAAAGGTAAGCCTCAATGACATCCGCGCCTACCGGTATGCTGTTGAGGTTGACCGTGGTGCTCATGGGATTGAAGAAATCGCAGTTATCCGTCGTGTTTCTGAATGAGGCACCGGCAGCGAGCTTCCCGACAAGCAAGTTAGGTCAAGTAAAAACTGGACGCACCATACGCCTGGACGTACTGCTAACACGAAGAAACCTCGGTCTGACAAACTGCCAGTCTAACGGCCGGAAATTGGTTAGCCTGCGCATGCTTTGATTGTAATTTATGGACCCTGCTGGCTGCACATCATTCGTAAGTGTTATAAAATAAATATCAATAAGTTACGGGCGGTTTCTGAACCAATGGTCCGTTATCAAAAAGAAAGCGCTATGGCGGAGTTGAGCTCTCATTTACTTGTGCCCAGCGCATGGCTTGCAGGGTTGCAGTCGCTCCAGTAGCATCCAGCCCCAAGACCGTGTTAACCATTCGAGCAAAGGTAAATAATAATGAAAAATCTTGTCGTCGTGGTACTTCTGTTGCTCGTGTGCGTTGTCGCTTACGTGATGTTAGGTAAAGATTCTGGCCCGGTAGAACAACCCACTACTGAGACCTCTGCCACACCGACAGAGCAGCGCATTAAAGAGGCAACCGCTTCCCTTGATGGACAGCGAATTGAAAACGCTGACGACGAGCCGGGTAATTGGCTCGCCCATGGTCGAACCTATGACGAGAGTCGATATAGTCCTTTAACTCAAATCAGCGCTGATAATGCCGGTGAGCTAGGCTTAGCCTGGTATTTCGATACGGGCACCGATCGTGGCCTGGAAGCATCTCCTATTGTGGTAGACGGTATTATGTACACCACCGGATCCTGGAGTGTGGTGTTTGCAAATGATGCTAGGACTGGCGAACTCATTTGGAAGTACGATCCAGAAGTCCCTAAAGCCTGGGGCGCAAATGCCTGTTGTGATGTCGTCAATCGTGGCGTCGCGGTTTGGAAAGGAAAGGTTTATGTCGGCACTATCGATGGCAGGTTAGTTGCGATTGATGCGGCAACTGGAGCTGAAGTCTGGGACATCAACACCATTGATCGAACTCGGCCTTACACAATTACCGGTGCCCCTCGGGTTATTAAAGACAAGGTCATTATTGGCAATGGTGGTGCGGAGTACGGCGTGCGCGGCTATGTGACGGCCTATGACACAGAAACCGGTGAGGAAGCCTGGCGCTTTTATACCGTCCCCGGTAATCCGGCTGATGGTTTTGAGTCGCCGGCCCTTGAAGCAGCAGCCAAGACCTGGACTGGCGAGTGGTGGAAGGTCGGCGGTGGTGGTACTGCCTGGGATAGTTTTGCCTACGACCCAGACTTGAATTTACTCTATGTTGGCGTTGGTAACGGCGCACCCTGGAACCAGGTTGTGAGGAGTCCGGGCGGAGGTGACAACCTTTATCTGTCGTCTATCGTCGCCTTGAATCCTGATACCGGCGAATATGTTTGGCACTACCAAACAACACCGGGAGACACCTGGGACTACACCGCAACCCAACACATGATTTTGACCGAGCTGAACATCAATGGTGAGATGCGCAAAGTCATCATGCAAGCACCAAAAAATGGTTTCTTTTATGTGTTGGATAGAGCAACCGGCGAATTTATTTCTGCAAAACCTTACATTCCCGTTACCTGGGCTAGCCATATTGACCCAGAAACAGGTCGGCCGGTCGAAACTCCCAACGCCCGCTATCAAGCCTCGAATCCTCTAGCGGCAATGACGCCCGATGAGCAGATCGCCGTTCTGAAAAATATGACCGACGAGCAATTGGAGGGTGCTTTTCATAAACCTTCTCCCTACGGCGGCCACAATTGGCACCCCATGGCTTACAATCCAGACACGGGTCTTGTTTATATCCCTGCGCTGGATATTCCTTTCGCCTATGGCAACGAACCTCAATTTCATTACGAGGAAGGTCGTTGGAATCTGGCTATCGATACAATTCTGAACGCACCGGTTGCTGATAAAGGCGTTGCAGACCGAATCGACGGCATGCTTCGAGGCTATGTTTCAGCCTGGGATCCTATCAAGCAAGAAGAGGTCTGGCGGATTCAGCACGCTGGTTCTTGGAATGGCGGTATGTTGACGACGGCGGGAAATTTGATTTTCCAAGGTACCTCTCAAGGTAACTTTAAGGCCTATCGTGCAGACAGCGGCAAAGAACTCTGGTCTACCGATGCTCAAACCGGAGTTATTGCACCTCCGGTCACCTATTCAATCGATGGCGAACAGTACATCACTGTCGTCGCCGGTTGGGGCGGTGCTTTTGCACTGGCAAGCGGTGGTGCGGCGGAAAAACTCAAGCAGAAGAACCGTGGCCGGATACTCACATATAAACTGGGCGGAGAAAAATCGCTACCACCAATTGAGCCGACCGGTCCCATTCCTAAGCCTCCAGAACTAACGGCCTCAGCAGATCAAATTGCACATGGCAAAGCGGTATACGCAAAGTATTGTGGTGTCTGTCATGGAGCTGGCGTCAAGGGCGGCGGTGTACTCCCCGACCTGCGGCACATACCAGCTGCGAAGCATTTGGCATTTAAGGAAATCGTCATAGATGGCCTACTAAGAGATAATGGTATGGTCGGTTTTAAAGACGTGCTCACAGAAGCCGATGCGACCGCTGTACAGGGTTATGTGATTTCCGAGGCTCATAAACTTCAAGCAGAACTTAAGTTTCAATAACCTGCAGAGATATCAATGATGAAATGGATAGGCTATCTATTAGGGGCAGTCGTGATTGTTGCGATTGGGCTCTTTATCTTTGTGAAAGTGTATGTCGGTTCTGTAAATGTACCCCTCGGTGAAAGTGACGCTGATCTTACGACTATACAAGATCGGCTGGTGGTACCCGAGGGCTTCTCCGTTGGCGTGTACGGCAAAGTTGCCAATGCCAGGGTGCTCAGGTTCTCAAGAGGTGGTCATCTTCTGGTAGCCAACCCTAATAACAATCAGGTCTCTGTCATGCAACCTGATACTGATGGTGATGGTGTTGCAGATGGAGTGAGCATCCTCATAGATCAACTTAATGGACCAAATGGCATCGACTTTTTCGAGGGCTGGCTCTATATCGCGGAAACCGACGCCATTGGTCGGATTGGCTTTGATCACGACACCGGGCGGACCAAAGGTGAATATGAACGGTTAGTGACGGGATTACCGGCAGGCGAAAATCACTGGAAGAAAACCCTCCGATTCGGTGCCGACAATCTCATGTACGTCGCTATGGGCTCCTCCTGTAACGTCTGTATCGAGGCTGACAAACGACGCGGATCGCTGGTTCGTTACTTGCCAGACGGCAGCGGTGAAACGCTATTTGCCGAGGGTTTACGCAATAGCGCTGGTTTCGATTGGTCCCCTGCTGATGGTGAAATTTATGCCACGGATAATGGTCGAGATTTACTCGGGGATGATTTTCCTCCCTGTGAGTTAAATTTGGTTCGAGAAGGCCAGCATTACGGTTGGCCTTATGCCAATGGAGCGAAAATTCCGGATCCGGATTTTGGCGCGGGTAATGAGGTAATTATCGAGGCCTCTATAGCACCGACATTTGAGTTCCGAGCTCACAATGCGCCCCTTGGAATGGAGTTTGTTCGAGGCGACGCATTTCCACCGGAATACCATAATGCAGCGATTGTCGCGCTTCACGGGTCCTGGAATCGAACTAAAAAAGACGGCTATAAGGTGGTTTCACTCCATTGGGATGAAAAAGGCGAGGTTACCGAGCGGGACTTCCTGAGTGGGTTCTTGAGAGACGACCAAACCATTGGACGGCCTGCAGAGGTGACCCAGGGTCCTGACGGTGCTTTCTACATCGCGGACGATTATGCCAATGTGGTATATCGCGTGGTATATGGAGAGGCGCCCCAAAAATCTACCGTTGCCCTAGTCACTAAGACGCCGGTTTACAATATCGAGCAGAGTTTGGCTGGCTTAGATCCAGCCGCTTTATCAACAGCAAAGTTGGCGGGAGAGCAAATCTACAACCAGTTCCAGTGCGTTGGCTGTCACGCGGACAACAAGAGCGCTTTGAAGAAGATCGAAAACCTGGGACAGAAATATGACATCTCAAGCCTTGCCGCCTACCTTAAGCGGCCGACTGCACCAATGCCGGTTTATCCGTTAAGTGATGAGCAGCGAGAAAATCTCGCGGTTTATATGCTGTCTCGCTACCCGGGAAGCTAACCTGTCACCGAAGTCAGCTCGAGCATCGTGATCTTTTCGCGATCCTCGAGCATTGGGGTTATTTCTGCGATGACGCGGCGTCGAGCATCGGAGAGATACCAGCGTTCCCAGTCCGCGACGGAATTCCACTTTGACATGACAAAGCGGCGTTGTGGATTGTTTGCATCCTTGAGTGACTCGCCTGATATGCAACCGGGTGCAGCCACCACCGCACTCACAGTGCGTTTGATGGTGCAGTCGTAGTAGTGTTCTAGCCCCTCGGCAATTTGTCTTTCAATAAGAACGCGAATCATCAGGTTTCAACAGCGTGTAAAAAATCTAGCAGCGGATTATACTGCTAGACCCT
>JBLHQQ010000186.1:0-6151 GCA_047625245.1 Candidatus Azotimanducaceae bacterium | reverse complement strand
GTCAATCACAGCCATTGGGGCTTACTGTACAAGAACGAGGTACACGAGCGTCTGAGCTTCGGCCAATCGAAAAGCGCCTTTATCAAGTTTGTCCGGCCCGATGGCAGAGTTGACCTGGCATTAGCCCAGCAACAGGAAACACGGGACCAGTACGCCACAACCGTGCTGAACTACCTGGAAGCCAATGATGGGTTTGCAGCCGCACACGATAAATCGGACCCGGCCATCATCCTGAAACTATTTGGCATGAGCAAAAAAGTCTTCAAAAAAACCATCGGCGGCCTCTACGCGAAGCGTATCATCAAGATCGAAACAGACGGAATTCGTCTAAACAGACAACCATAAACGCTCGCTCATACGCGACCAGAAAGGAAAGACCCATCGAAAACAATGACATTCTCCGTAGCCTTCGCTACTCATTCGACTTCTCTGACTCTGAAATGATCGGTATCTTTTCTGAGGCGGACCTCGCGGTTACCCGCAGCCAAGTCAGTGATTGGCTCAAAAAGGAAGGCGATCCAGACCTTCTGCCCTGTGACGATAAAACCATGGCGACCTTCCTAAACGGTCTGATCAATAAGTTGCGCGGCAAAAAGGAAGGTGCAGCACCCGAGCCGGAAGAGCGGCTCAACAACAATATTATCTTTATGAAACTCAAGATTGCCCTCAACCTCAAAGCCGAAGGTGTCCTGAGCCTCATGAAAACAGCTGACTTTGCGATCAGCAAACCGGAGCTCAGCGCCTTCTTTCGAAAGCCGGGGCACAAACACTATCGCAAGTGTCAGGATCAGATTCTGCGCAACTTCCTGCGGGGCATACAGTTCGATCGGCGACCGGAATCAGAAAAACAGCCTAAATCCAAGTGGCCAGGAAAATGACTCACGAACCACTAGGGATATTCTCGTTGCCAGCGATCAGAAGGAATCCAGCTTTCAATAGGTTCTGATGCCATGGCACTATGTCGGCAAGACTTAATTCTCGAGAATCTTATGAACTCTGATGCGCTTCCTGGCCGACTTGGCAATCCTGACACCACTTTATTAACCGACCCGCGATCTGACCCAAGAATAGTTGCTGCCCTTGAAGCAATGGGTGCACTCGGCGGCGATATTGAAGCCGCGAATGCCGATTCCAGCTACGAAGAATGTCTGGCTTATTGTCAGGCATTTGAAGATTCCGCCGCTGCCGCCCATCCAATGATGGAAGCTGCAATGCCGGAGTTTCCAGGCGTAGATTGTCGAACCGAAATCATCAAAGGCGTCGATGGTAATGACATTACTTTGTACATTGCCGCGCCAAACAGCCCCGCAAAGGCACCCCGCCCTTGCATCCTTCATACCCACGGAGGTGGCATGGTACTCATGACCGCCGCTGACCCGGGCTTTGTTCGCTGGCGCAGCACAATCGCCAACGAGGGCATTGTGGTGGTCGGTGTTGAGTTTAGAAATGGCGGCGGCGCACTGGGCAACCATCCCTTCCCCGCTGGGCTCAATGATTGCTCAAGCGCATTAAAGTGGACCTATGACAATAAGGCGGCCTTGGGTATTTCGACCATCACAATTTCAGGAGAATCCGGCGGTGGAAATTTCGCCATCGCGACAACCTTAAAAGCCAAACAGGACGGTGATCTAGATTACGTGGATGGCGTTTATGCGATGTGCCCCTATATTAGTGGTGCATATGCAAACCCTCCAGCGGAGCTTTTGTCTCTGGAAGAAAATAATGGCTACTCGATGGACTGCGACATGATGGCTAGCTTGGTGAAGGTATACGACCCCCAGAACCAGCACAGCACCAACCCATTGGCCTGGCCTTACCATGCCTCGACTGCCGAACTTGCTGGGCTGCCGCCCCATATTATTTCGGTCAACGAGCTGGATCCGCTACGGGATGAGGGTCTCGCGTTTTTCCGCAAGCTACAGGCCGCTGGTGTGTCTGCCGTAGCACGCACCGTACACGGCACGCATCACGCCGGAGACGTCTCCTTACCGGATATCACCCCGGACATTTATCAGGAAACGCTGCGGTCGCTAAGCGGCTTTGTGAAGTCGTTATAGAATAGACAAACCTAAGCTGTTGAGCCACCGTCCACCATATAGGTAGACCCAGTGACAAAAGCGCTGTCATCCGAGGCTAAAAACAACATGATCTTGGCAATATCCGAAGGCTCCGCATAACGGCCAAGAGGAATATTCGCCTCCATTCGCACCTTCATCGCCTCGCTCTCCCCTGGGGACAACCCTTCCTCTAGAACTCTCATCATGTTTGTGTCGACGGGAGATGGGTTGACGGTATTGACTCGAATATTCATTGCCGCACATTCTTTTGCCGCAGACTTCATCATGCCAATCACCGCGTGTTTAGAGGTCACATAGGGCGCGATATTAGCGCCTCCCGTCACGCCCATCATGCTAGACGTAATAATGATGCTACCACCGCCTCGTTTGTTGATGGCCGGGATGGAAGCCTGCAAACCCAGAAACGGTCCTTTAACATTCACTGCCATCACTTGATCAAACCGAGCTTCGTCGTATTCGACAATGGAAGTCACGTCGCCCGCGATGCCGGCATTTGCAAGCAGTACATCAACACCACCGTAACGCTCCTCTGCGACGCTAATCATCTTTTGATTGTCGTCAGCACAGGTGACGTCCGCCACGCAGTAACTCACACGGTTACTACCAATCTCATCGCAGGCAGCTTTGAGAGCGCTTTCATCCAGATCAACGAGCAAAACATCTGCCCCTTCCGCCACAAACAGCTTACCGGCAGCTTTACCAATGCCCCCTGCACCTCCGGTGATGACGGCTACCTTTCCTTTTAATCGGCTCATGTTGTTGTCCTTATCGACGACGTGGTTGTTTTTGATTCTCTGGCAATGTGCAAATTCGATTCATGCGAGTTTGGCTGCCATCAGCATAATCCCATATCAGCTGCTCGCCATCCAGATATCGATTAACGACCACGGGGCCCCAGCCAAAGACATGAAAGTCTAGGACACCTTCATTCCAAATCATGCTGGCAGAGGTTCTTGGGCAATAGTCTTTACCACGGAAACTAAAGAGTACATGCCCCTCAGTATCATCGGTATTCTCGCCAAGCGTACTATTGGGCCCGTAGTCATGAATGATGCCGCTTGAGGTGACTACCACCCGCCGGCCGCATTGCTCGATACGTTCGACATGGCCAAGATGACCGCCTTCAACACCGATCCACAAACCACGAATATCCGCAGCACCCTCAATCAGCGGCTCTGTGCACTCTGCCAATATTGGTAAGGGAAAGTGGCTGTAGCGACAACCCGGTGTATTGCCTTTGGGAATTTCGATGGCGGTTTTTCCACTGCCATCCAGAACCGGCTGCTGACAATAATTGAGTAAACTCCCATCCCCGGCAAGCGTCTCTGGATCCGTGGTCAGCGGCGGCCTACTCGAGAAAAACAGAAACCAAAAAGCAACGGCTATGATCGCAAGTAGGCCGAGCAATACACTCAAAAATATTTTCAAAGTTGTTCCATGTTAATTAGCTGGCGCACTTTCTAACCAGGTTTTTGCTAACCGGGTTTTTGCAGGAGTTGTTCGCAGCCAGTGTTGGCCAGAATTTGATCAACCCGGCTTCGATCCTCCTCATCCAGACGCCCGTATTCGATCCTCAACCACTGCAGACACTTGGCCTGATAAGGGAAGGGTTCCTGAGTCCAGGTTTTGCCTTCAACCGTGGTTTCAACGGACTCGCTTTTTGCATCACAAGCCTTTGCATTGGCCAGCATTACAGGAACGTAGGTACGCCCAAGTTCCTTGAGAATTTCGGTCAGAGTGGATGGAATATTATCCGCATCTATAAATCCCTCTTCGGTGACTTCCGTTCCCGACAGGTCATCCATTTTGCTGACCCATGCATGAATCCGTGGAAACCCGCTCGCGGCGACCTTTGCCGGTGTAGGATCAAACTGAACCAGCTGCGTGAGCTGCCCCAGACAACCAAAGTCTGCTGATCCCGGTCGATTTCCCATCATAAAAGGATATTGCTTCAGGTGATTATTCAGGCAAGCCAGGAAACGTTTGTAGCTGTCCTCAATCACAGGGGCAGTTGTGTCGTTAGAACCCACCACATACAAACGGTTGATCTGTCGATCAGAGAAGATTTGCTTCATCTTTTGCATCTCCTCGTCGGGGCGGGTTACATCACCATAGTGAGGTAGAACAGATCCGGCCATTTCGACATCGCCTTGGTAATACCAGCGGTAGTGGAACATGGCTTTGGTTAACCACTCGTCTCCATAGTCTTCCAGCAGGTAATTTATAAATGCCATGGCAGGATCAGAGGGAATCACCGACCGCCCGGGATACTCTTCCTCAAGACGCCGAATAATTGGCGTGCTGTCGACCTCCGCGGTCATCTCACCGTTATCGTCCTTGAAATAGAAAATCGGGATCAGTTGCACTTTGGGTTTGGGTAAACCTTCTGCCCCGTCATGGCCACCCTGTAGATAGCGATAGGGAATTCGGCGAAATCTTAGCAAAGCTAACATTTTTCTCGTGTAAGGAGAGCCGGGCGAACCTCGTACAGGTAACAGAGAGTCAGACATTACTGCTCCTTAAATGCGAATGTAGCGCAGATCAAATAGCGGGTGGATAAGATCCATTAATGTATCACATTAACTACTCGGGACCAGTCATTCTTGAACGGTTTTGTATCAGCGTTTAGGCACAGTAAAGCACCGGCCACTAAATATCGATTTATCACCACAACCGCTAAACTGTCGCTTCAACCAGGAGTCAGCATGAATCGGAACGTTATTATTACCTGCGCGGTTACGGGCGCTGGAGAAACAACGGCCAAGCACGCCGGTGTCCCCATTACCCCCAAACAGATCGCTGAGTCCGCTCTAGAGGCGGCTCGCGCTGGGGCAGCTGTCGCCCATTGTCATGTGCGGGACCCCGAAACGGGTCGAGGCAGTCGAGACCCTGCTCTGTACCGAGAAGTTGTGTCACGCATCAGAGACTCCGATACGGATGTGATCATCAACTTGACTGGCGGAATGGGGGGCGACCTTTATATTGGTGCCGCAGAGCAACCTTTGAGTTTCGGCAATGAAACAGACCTGGTGGGTCCGATGGAACGACTCAAGCATATTGAAGAGTTGTTGCCAGAAATTTGCACCCTGGATTGCGGCTCCTTCAATTTTGGCGACGGCAATCTGGTTTATGTCTCGACTCCAGATATGTTGCGCGCAGGGGCTGCAGCAATCCAGGCCCTTGGCGTCAAACCAGAATTGGAAGTATTTGATTCAGGCCAACTCTGGTTTGTGAATCAGATGGTCAGTGAAGGACTACTCGACGCCCCGCCTCTGATTCAACTTTGCCTTGGCATTGCCTGGGGCGCACCAGCGGACACCAGTACAGTACAGTCGTTAGTCGATCATTTACCACCCGGCGCGAACTGGGCGAGCTTTGGTCTGGGTGCGATGCAAATGCCAATGGCGGCGCAATCGGTTCTATTAGGCGGCCATGTTCGCGTTGGCTTAGAAGACAATCTCTATTTAGATAAGGGTGTACTCGCATCCAATGCCAATCTCGTCGAACGTGCCCGCAAAATAGTTGAGCTGATGGGCGCTAACGTACTGACCCCAGCTGAGGCGCGACAAACACTAAAGTTGAAGGTAGGGTGAGTCGCAAAGCGTTAGTAGCGATTATAGGCACCGGAGTCATCGGAACTGGTTGGGTTGCACGACTCCTGGCAAAAGGCCACCCAGTGATTGCCTGGGACCCCTCTTCGGGCTTTGCTGAGAAACTAGAGCAGGAAATTCAGCGCCTGTGGCCAACCCTCGAGAAGAGCGGCATGGCGCGCACAGCAAACGCCAATCTACTCTCTTGTGCGACGACTCTGGAGGAGGCTTGTCGAGATGCATTATTTGTTCAGGAGAGCGTCCCCGAAAACCTCGAAATTAAACATGAAGTTCATCGACGTATTGATGCAGCTACACAGCACGACACTATCGTTGCATCAAGTTCCTCGGGCCTACTGCCCTCGGATATCCAAAAGGTTTGTCAGCACCCCGAGCGGTTTCTAATTGGCCACCCCTTCAACCCTGTCTATCTATTACCGCTTGTGGAACTTGTACCTGGCAAAGAGACCTCGGCTGACACCA
>JBLHQQ010000185.1:0-6153 GCA_047625245.1 Candidatus Azotimanducaceae bacterium | reverse complement strand
GCATATTGAAGCCGACCCTGAGCCACGTAGTTGGATCGATGCCAGTGCACCGGAAATGATTGGCTATATGAACCGCGTCTTCGATTCTCAAACGGATGCTGGAGACTACCTGCCGGATGATCAATTGCCGGAATCGCTTACGCCGCTCTTTACCCATATGCACGATACCTATCATCAATTTCTACGGGTTTCCCGTGCCGCATTGGCGGTTGGTGAGAAATGGTGTGAAGTGGATTTGGGAGAAGGGCCAGTAAAGATGCGATCTCTAAAATACAGCGAGGTGTCGCGCTGTCATATCAAGAATGAAATTGAAGCGTTAGCTCCCGAAGCGCGTGCGGTGGTTGACGGTGTGCTGGGGCCTATGGGTGTGCTGGATGCATACTTGCTGCCTGAGATAGCGCTATAGGGAGTTGTATCTAGTTAAAAGGCATTGGAGCTTTAGGGGAATTCAGGGCTCCCACCATGTAGGCAATATCTCGACCGCGAATACTAGAAGTATGACGGCGGTGCGCCACATATCCCTATTTGTTAGGCGTCATCTTCGGGCGACCGTAAAAGCAACACTTGGATTCAAAAACGAAGTGCATCACCAACTCCAGTAGAAGAAGAGGCCAGCTTGGCTACCGAAGGTTGGCATCTAAAGGTCCAACCAGGATCAGTCAATCAGCCATGAAAGTATCTACCTCCATGTTTGGCATGACAAAAACACTGGCGGGGATCTTTACCAACACCTTCGCCAGCAGGGTAAAAAGTACAACAAACGTCGTCATGGAAAATCCACCAGAGGCCGGATAATCAACCGGGTCAGCATAGATGAGCGGCCCGATATTGTTGATCAAAAATCCCGGGTGGGTGACTGGGAAATTAATACAGTCATTGGTAAAGGCCATAGCGGCGCATGCAAGTTGATCATTCATTAAAGAAACCTAGTATCGCGTTATCGCTTGCGGAAGCACCTCGTGTTGGTATCGAAGTCGCCTTGTTTGCTTCACGCAAAACCATTGTTGAATTTGATTCCTAAAGGTGAGCCTCACGGCGTAATGTTGCTGCTAGGCGTTTTGGCAAGTGACCTTTACAACAAATCTTCGATTGACTACCTGGGTTCGCTCAATTGCAAAGCAGTCGGTTGGGGCCAAGGGTGTAACGACGGACCAAAAGATGAAGTGTTTGAAGGTGTCTATGCTGAGCTTGAAAAATTGGTAGAAGAAACTTCCGGTAAGGTGACGCTGATTGGGCATAGCTTAGGTGGCGTATACGCGCGGGAGATCGCACGACTGTTGCCAGGTATGGTCAAGCAGGTGATTACGCTGGGCAGTCATTGCGGCATGACCTTGAACGCGAGAGTCTGGTATCTCTTGGCAGATCGTCTGCGTCAGGTAGAAGGATCTTGGCAACCATTCCAGATTGATGACAAGAATCTTAATGCCACCTGGCCCCAGAAGTGTCAGAACAAATGTCTCGATTGATCGAACAGGTCGGCGGGTGGCGAGCAATTTCTTATCCCTGAACCTTTATCAAGGCCGAGATGTTTCACGATCTTTTCTATAATCCCTCGGTCCTCAATAGAGCGATCCGACGCCTCGACAATAATCTTCACCTTACCGCCGCAACTCTCACACTTCTCTATTTCTATTCCAAAGGCCCGCCTTTCGAGGCTCAAAGCGTTTGGTTGTCTATAATCGCTCTGTGAGGCAACTTTTTACCGATTACTTCGTAAGTTGTCGGTTTTTCGATGCAAACGTTCGCTCAGTTGGTCTTGGTTATTCGCGTTGCAGTCGTAACGTGCCGTCAACATGGATATCCCGCTGCGGGTATGCCACGACAATTTGAGCATCAATGAATGCTTGATCAAGACTGAACCGAACATCCGATCTGATTTGCCTAGCACCGCGGTCACCACTCGAGTGGACCCAAAAATAGAGATCGAAAATTAGTGCATTGTCACCGAAATCTTCGAAAATCACCTCGGGCTTAGGATCATCATTGACCTGAGCGTGTGACTCAGCGCAACTTGTCAGTATCTCCTGAACTTTTCTGACGTCAGATCCGTATTGGACGCCAACGCGGACAATGCAACGAAGCGTCCTGTCTATAAGGGTCCAGTTAACAACGGTTTCTTCCAATAGTTTTGAATTGGGAACTAGAATATGAACGCCATCGACACGCTTGATCCTTGTAGAGCGAGTATTGATCTCTTCGACTGTTCCAGCGGTGTCACCTAACTCTATATAGTCGTTGATGCGGATCGGGCGTTCCCAAATCAATATCCAGCCGCTAATAAAGTTGTTAATGATATTTTGAGCACCGAAGCCTACGCCGATTGCGACTGCACCAGATACAAAAGCAAAGGCCGTGAGCGGGACATTGAGTAAATCCAGCGCAGTTATGACCAGGATGACCAAACCAATAACAAAGATCGCGCGCCGTATGATCTGGATGAGATCGGGATTTACCTCATGTGCTGTTAATGCTTTTGCTGTTTTTCTGACAACCCAGCCCAGCATGAGATAGCCCAGCAGTAAAATCAGAGGTGTTGAAATAATTTGGCTCAGGGTGATTTCGTAGCCGGCGATGGTAAGGGCTATTGTTTGACCTATTTGTTCAATTTCATTCATTTCATAACCAACGTTTCGTGATCAGCCATGAGACTACCAGCACTGAGACGGCGACCATTCCACCCACGACGATATTGAATGAGTTCGGTTCGGTTAGTCCGGGCAAGCCGGCGACGTTCATGCCAAACACACCGCTCACGAAAGTGATGGGTAAGAAGATCACAGCCACAATTGAAAGCGCATACATTCTCGAGTTCTGTTCTTCCATCATGAGGTTCATCAGGTCTTCCTGTGCAACGAGCAGTCGTTCCCGCACAAGATCGAGATCTTCGACATAGCGGATAACTCGATCAGCCTGCTCCCTTAGTTTATTAGCCTGCGCCATATTCGATACGGTTACCCAGTAACGATACAAGCTTTCCAATGCATCACGCTGTGGAGCGAGGAATCTTCGGACGCTGGCAATTTGCCTCCGAGTTTCTGAAATACTCTTCCGCGTTCTGGAATTCCGTTCTGCTTCTACTTGAGATTCCAGACCTTCAAGTCTATCTTCCATCTGGTCGACAAATATGGCGATTCGATCACCTACTCTCTCAATCAAACTAACGAGTACATCATCAACAGTCTTTGGCCCGTTGCCATTTTCCAGCTCTTCTCTGACGTCCTGGACAGACAGTAGCTTTCGTTGTCTCACGGTGATGATGCGATCGGGTTCTAGCCAAATTCTCAGTGAGACCATATCTTCTGGATCCGATTCAGGATTAAGATTGATCGCTCGTATAACAATCAGGGTGCCGTGGCTAGAAACCACGGTGCGGGGTCTGGTATCGCGCCGTACCAGTGTACTGACGACCCAGTTTTCCAACCCAAGCGATTGCAGCCACATTTCGGTCGTATCGACTGAATAGTCAATATGAAGCCAACTGTTGGATTCACCGGGCACATGGTTAGTTGCCCGACCTTCACCATCGAGGGTTAGCGCAAAGACAAAGCATGGGTCATCTACATTTATTTCCATGTGGTTGATTATGTTCCTATAACCTTCGCTAAAGAAGATCCAATCGTCTCTGTCACAGCATGGCCGGTAACGAGAAGCGTGCCCTTTTAACCTAGTCCACAGTCCGACAGGTCGTTTTTCTCTTCAGGTTTGTTAGTTTCGTTGCTTATTGCCATGAGCAACATATTTGCATATTTGGGGTCAGTGTAAAATTTACATTCGAGGCCTGGTCTTGGGACCTCGCTTCTGGTGGTACTGCGGCTGGCCAGTCAATTTCTCGAAGTCGTGTCGAAAGTTCTCCGTACCCAAGACGAACCCGGTCTTCTGGCACTGTTTGATATCGTGAATAAGCGCCTCGTTTAGCTCGTCGTTGAACAATCGCCTGTAAGCAATTTGACGTGAGCTGCTCGTATTGCCCAATTGTTCGTACTGTGAGTGTGGAGTCCACATATCAACACTCAACCCGAGCGCCTGAGCGCAATAACTTGACCATCTATATTCGCCTGGATCATTCACGATTCCAGCACGAACAGGATTTAGCTCAATGTACCGAGAGCAGTTTAGGTAATAGACATCTTCTTGAATGGGATGAGACCGAAATCGACCTTCAAACAATGGGCCGGTCCTTTGGTATCGATAGTTAAAATATCGGACGTAATGTCGGCCAATGTATTGCATGCACAACGAACAGGCATTATCGATAGTCGGCGTGAGTATGAGATGGACGTGATTCGTCATGAGCACCCAGGCATGAATCAAAACGCCGTATTTACGAGCTGCCTCTTTTAACCAATTCACATAGGCGGCGATATCTTCATCAGCAGCAAAGCAGATCTGTCTGTTTACGCCGCGATGAATGATATGAGCCGGAATACCCACCGGCAAGAATCTTCGTCTGCGTGCCATCAAACGTCCCATCAGCGTGAAGAAGTGCCAAGGTTAGCAACTAGACATGGCTAACAACATTAGGCTGAGGACTAACTGATTGTGAGAAATCAACCTCAACTCATGTAAGGGAAATGCTGTTTTTACACTGACCCCAAATATACTGACCCCAAATATACGGCTAGATCTTTATCTAACGATCATCCTTTGCCGCGTGTACGAGTTTTGTTAGGTTTAGCGTTTTTTCCGATAAAGTCGATAATCATGCCGGCGACATCTTTTTTAGTGGCTTCTTCAATGCCTCTTAATCCCGGTGATGAATTCACTTCCATCACCAAGGGACCTCTTGCGGAGCGCAGTAAATCGACACCGCATACGTTGAGTCCCATGATTTTTGCCGCCTTAATGGCTGTGGCGCGTTCTGCCGGTGATAATTTAACGAGCTGGGCAGAGCCACCCCGGTGCAGGTTTGAGCGGAACTCACCTTCGGGCGCAGTCCTTTGCATGGCGGCAATAACCTTACCTCCGACAACCAGGCAGCGGATATCGCTACCGCCGGCTTCCTTAATAAACTCCTGGATCAGGATATTGCTTTTTACCCCCATAAAAGCCTCGATAACACTTTCCGCCGCTTTTTTAGTCTCAGCCAGCACGACACCGATACCCTGTGTGCCTTCCAGTACCTTAATCACCAGCGGGGCGCCGCCGACTTCTCTTATCAGGCCCTTCACGTCATCCGGCGAATTAGCAAAGGCGGTGACGGGAATGCCGACGCCCTTGCGTGACAATAATTGAATAGAACGCAGCTTGTCCCGCGAGCGGGAAATAGCAACAGACTCATTGACACAATAGGTACCCATCATTTCAAACTGACGAACCACCGAAGTGCCATAGAACGAGACGGAAGCGCCAATGCGAGGGATGATCGCATCAAAGTCACCGGGGTTGAATTCCTCATCTTTGAAATGGATCGACGGGTTCTCGGTCCCCATATCCATAAAGCAGCGGATATGGTCGACAACACGAACATCGTGATCACGTTCCTTCGCTGCCTCTACGAGTCTGCGGGTAGAGTATAGTTTTGAGTTTCTTGAAAGAATGGCTATTTTCATGGATTGTCCTCTGCTGTCGTCCTGTTATTTTCGAGTATGTATCTTTGAATACGGCCCTCGAACACGGAACTCGGACACGCTAACCGAGCGATGCAATTAATGGGTATTAGATGGACTCAGTTTTTATAAAGTCACGTTAGGGTTCCCCGAAAGATAGGATGCCCTCGGATTGACGCAATAACAGCCATTCAGAGCGGTGCGCCCGAGCAACATGCGGAATTTCATCGTGTCACGATTGGTGAGTGTTATCTCGATCTTGTGGCTTAGTTTGCCGATAACAACTGTCGATGCTATCACAAAACGACGCTCAGCATGGCCGCCTGAATCGGTGACCATACGCTCTTCCAACACGGCTGCATCACAAATAACGTCAGTATCATTGTCGCCCGGGTGGGGATGAATACCAAACCTGACTCGGTGCTCGTCAAGCTGATGGTAGGGCTCCACGAAATAGGCATGCAAGGCAGAGGTTCGGGCTCCGGTATCCACTTTTGCTTTAACGGGACCGATACCCAAATCAGGCATGCTGACCCACTCACGCCAGCCCAGCATAATTAGTTCGTTATTTTCCAAGTGCGTATGGTTCTCTTTGATAGACAAATAT
>JBLHQQ010000184.1:0-6184 GCA_047625245.1 Candidatus Azotimanducaceae bacterium | reverse complement strand
TCTGGGCGGCACTCATTATCAGCGCGTCCTTCGACATCTTGTTCACAAAATCCAAGACAGGATCTTCCTCGCCACTCACGGCCAATCCGTTGATCGCGGCACACGGTTGATCGCCGGATTTATGGGCCAGCAAGATATCTTTAGCCTGATTCTTAAGTTGTTCAATATTGGGATTGCCGGGAAGCCGATTGGTACGACGCGGTAATTCAGGTGGGGTCATCAGGACCTCCTTTCATTAACGTCCAGCCGCCTGCTACACGCACAGATAGAAGCTAGGCTCAGTCCTTCAAACGCCTTGATAATATCCTCGTCCTAACGACCGTTACTGTCAAACCCAGAATAAATCGGAATGCTGCCCTTCATATGAGTCAACATATTGCTGACAATGTTCGGCAATACTTCGGGCGGCATGTTGTGGCCCATTCCCTCGAAGGCCACAAACTTTGACCCTTGAATAAGTTCCGCTGTGTATTCACCGTGAGCTATCGGGATCAATGTATCGTCTTTGCCATGCAAGACGAGCGTGGGTACGTGAATAGTCTTCACTTCGTCTGAACGATCACCGGATTTCAGAATTGCCATCAGCTGGCGCGGCACAGAGTCTGCGTAAAACCCAAAACCTTCAAACCGCGCTTTTGTTTCTTCTTCTGTTTCACCTTCTGGTGTTTCGGAAAACCCACCCATTTCTCCCGGTGGTGGCAAATGATTTCCAAAACCCGGGGTCGACATGATCGATGTTAAGCTGAGTGCTCGTTCTGGGTAACGAGCAACGAGTATTTGCGCTATCATGCCGCCCATTGAAGCTCCGACAATATGTGCTTGGTCTAATTGCAGCGCATCCATCAGAGCAACACTATCTTCTGCCATATCACTCAGATCATAAGCAGCATTCACGTCAAACCCGAACTCTGCCTTAATAAACTCCCACCAGATAACTGGATCGCCGGCCTCAGTCATATATTCTGATTCACCAACATCACGATTATCAAACAATACAACACGATAGCCCGCCTCTACGAGCTGGTTAGGCAGGTTATCGCCCCAGAGTATGTGAGAACCACCTAAACCCATAATCAATACAATCGCTGGATCAGCCGCCTCTCCCAACACTTTGTAGGCAATATCAACACCGTTAACTTCTACATGAGTCGCATCGATAGCGCGGATAGATGCAGAATAATCAACGCGCTCCTCGGCGGAGGCATTCGTCACTAGGGAAAAAAAGAACAAACAACCAATCAGAAATTTCATTCGACTATACATCCAAAAATAATATTTCTATGAGCCTGACCGTAGAATAGATCAAGGGGAAACCATCCGGAGCGCGTAAATAAGAAGATCAAAAGAATGACTTTCATCGATGCATTAAATTGATCAACCCTTCGAATGATTTATGGCGCGGGTATCATATGACCGATCATTCTTGGACCTTCAAACACCGCTCGATCCATAACATTGGTGTTATCAACAAAAACGAAATCAAAAATCTGATTTTCATTCAAGTCACGGTGCAACATCACGATAAACATTTCACCCGTTTCAGCACCTTTGTGGACTTCGATCTCAACATCCTTATTGGTGCCTGATTCAACATAAGTGGCGCCAACATACTTGTCACCATTTGGTTTACCCTCTTCAAAAGGGTGCATCACCAACCAACCGTTACCATCGATATGAACCTCATCGAAAGTGAGCACCTTACCTTTTCTACTGGCACCTGCAGTCTTAATCCAATTTGCACTGCCGTTACCCATGCTGAATCCTTCTGGTGCTTTCTCAGCCTGACTTGAGGCTGATACAAGCACGGCAATGGCAGAAACAAAACAACCAAATTTATTCATTATCGTAATCTCTAATTTCTGTTCTTGTGTCTCTAGTCGTCACTGTGCCAAAACCGCAACGACTTATACAGCCTTTACAGATCAAAAATAAGCTGACCTCGCTCGAAAACTCTCTAGTCTCTTGATTCCGGTAGAACTCTAATGCTTACTCATTGGTCCACGACTTTTTAAATTGAGGTATACATGAAGGTACTGGTTATCGGCGCGAATGGGAACACTGCTACGCACGTCATCAGCCGATTAGCTGAAAGCGACCATGATCCGGTTGCTATGATTAGAAACCCGTCACATCGCGCCAAGTTCGACAAACTAGGCATAGCAACGATTCTGGCAGACCTTGAATACCCGATCGATCACGCTGTGCAAGGATGCGATGCGATTATCTTCGCTGCAGGGTCAGGTGGTAAGACAGGTAATGACAAGACTGTACTGATCGACCATATTGGTGCGATTCGCTCAATGGTTGCAGCGCAAGTACACGGTGTGCGTCGATACATCATGCTCAGCTCAATTAACAACGACATCAACAGCCAGTCACCAATCGCGCACTATCACCGCGCGAAGGCGCATGCGGACAATCATCTTACCGAGTCGGATCTTGACTATACGATCGTCTGTCCAGGTCGTCTGACTGACGACGCCGGTACCGATTTGGTCGCCATAAACGAGGAACTTCATGGAAACGGGCAGACATCTCGAGAAAATCTCGCTTCAGCTCTCGTGGCGTGTCTCGATTGTCACAATAGTGTGGGCAAATCATTCAGCTTGCTTGACGGTGATACACCACTGGTAGAAGCAATGAGCACTTTGTAGCGTAAGTAAAATGTCACTTACGCAACCTGACGACTGAGATTGAATCGACAATCACGCCACGCTGGATTTTGGTTGATATTGGCCAGATGTTTATACATTTTGGAGCCTAAAACTAAGCAAATTGCCACGTACGGCTCGTTAGCTTAACGATGTACTTGACACTGTTTGGCTTTGTTGCCTAATATCTTTACTTTACCAACTCTAAAATAGTAAAGCTAGGCAATCGATAAGAGAAGATCAATATGTCCCACACAGAGAACAGAACTGCCCGAGATACTAGTGCGATGAAAGAGATCCCTGTCGTTGACTGGCTCGACCTTGAAAACGATCGCGACAAGTTTCTTCATGACCTCCGGTATGCTCTCGCAGAGTGCGGGTTTCTTATCCTGACCAATGCTCCGGGCCTTGACGACGAGTTTCAGCAGCGAGCTTTCAGTGAAGTTCGAGGGTTTTTTAATGCGCCTATGCCAGTTAAGAAAGCGGCACACATCGCCAACACGCCTTACTTTCGGGGCTATACATTGCCGACCCCTGCAGACCGAGGCTTCGGCCAGGTGATTGAGAATTTTCAGTACGGATTTGAACAGGAGCCTATGTGCGCTCACGACGATGTGTCGCAACCCATTCACAGCCGTTTGTTTCGAGGACCTAACACCTGGCCAGAGTCGGACTCGATGCCTGGCTTTCGACCACTGATTGAAGAACTCACGCATACCTACCACCGCCTGACGCATCAATTAGGCGAATTGATTGTTGAGTCGCTGGGCGAGGACCCAGCCGAATTTCGAAAGTATTTTGACTTCGACGAGCCGGACCTAGCGGCGAGTTTGAATCACAACTTTAGCCTCGATACATTCTCAGAGGATGCACGGGAAGGCGTCCGTGCAGAATATGCGAAATTTGATAGCAAAACCGTGGGTGCTCACATTGACGGACCACCATTCGTCGCCTTGCTCATTAACGACCGCCCTGGACTTCAGGTGGTGGCGGGCGAAGGTCAGTGGATGGATGCGCCTGTTACCTGTCGGACTGCCGAAGGTGAATACGCTGTGCCGGTGATTCCAGGATCGGTGATTGTGAATACCGGCGGAACTTTGATGCATCTAAGCGAAGGACGCTACTCCGCAACACTCCATCGCGTCAATACGACCTTGATTCCTGATGGCGAGACACGCGTATCAATGCCCTACTTCCTGCTTCCAAAGATGGAAGGTGACCTGGTGCCGTTTGGCAAGTCCGAGGCATCAAACACAGGCGCGGCTGGCTACAAGGCAGGCCGCGACCGTGGCGCCAATGCCTGCGCCAATCGGATGGGGACATTTCCGCAAGTGACGCGTCGTTGGTGGCAAGAAGAGTTTAAAGAACTGAGCGAAAAGCAGCGGGATGAAGTGCAGGATGAGACAGCTGCCGCTTATAAACTGGCCGCTGAACGCGGCAAACGTTACCAGGATAGTTCTAGCTAGGAACAATAGACATTTAGCAGCGCAGCATAAGCCTAGTCAGTTTTTGTCTTTCGCCTGCCAATGCTTTCAAACCGTTCCGAATACACTCGTCTTAGCTGAGAATATCAATGCCGATTTCACTTCACTCGCCGTGACGAGCACCAATGAGGGGTTGCCAGCAGTGGCGGTGAATACTGACGTTGGCAGTCATCGCCGCGCGATTACGGTTTGCTGGTGAGAAAAACACAAATTGGGAATTTTGGAGAAACGAAATTTTGAACGAAGTAACCAGTACGCGAATCGGCTTTATAGGGCTTGGCAGTATGGGTGCGAACATGGCACGTTGTCTTCAAAAAGCAGGCCATATACTCATTGTCCATGATCTGAATAAGTCTGCATCGGCAGAGCTCGTGAGCCATGGTGCCAGTTGGGCTGATAGTCCTGCAGCTTGTGCAAGCCAGTGTGATGTATTGATTACCTCGTTACCAAAGCCAGACAATGTTCGTCAGGTGATGCAAGGCGAAAATGGTGCACTTCTGGCGCTAAAGGAAGGGGCAACCTGGGTCGATATGACGACAAATGATGCTGAACTGATTAAGTCCCTGGCCAAGCTGGGTGCGGAAAGATCTATTAACGTTGTTGACGCGCCAGTCACTGGCGCTGTCGACGGCGCTCGCACGGCAGCGCTGACGATTTTTGTTGGTGGGGACGCACCTGTTATGGATAGCGTTCAGCCGATATTAGAAGCGATGGGTAGTGTCATTCGATGCGGCGCTCTGGGTACCGGTAACGCCGTTAAACTTGTCACGAACTATCTATGGTTTACCCATGCCGCAGTGATGGGTGAAGCACTGCTCATGGGGAAGCAAGCTGGGGTGCCCTTGGATGTCCTATGGGATGCTGTTAAACGCAGTGTTGGAGACAGCTTTGTTGCACGCCACGATGTACCGTCGATCTTTGCTGGTCACTATGATCCTTCGTTCACATTAGGCCTGTGTGTTAAAGACATTGGCCTGTGTGAGAATCTTGCAAAACAAGGTGGTGTCCCGACCCCTATTGGAAACAAGGTCGCCGAGCAATTTAGACTGGCGGCTGAAACCTATGGCGAACACGCAGCGGAATTGCATGTTGCGAAATTGATCGAAGATGAAGTCGGCACAGAACTCCGTCTGCAAGGAGACTTCAAACCACATTGGGAAGTGTGAGAAGTCTCAAAACAAACTCAGTTTTTACTCAAACAACTCTCGCTGGGCACGGCGCAGAAAGACAAGCCCAATCACAGCATTAAACAAGATGAAGAAGTTATGCTGCACCAAACCAAAGGCAGCCATTTCGGCAGGGAACTCCGGGAACAGAATCACCCACATGGAGATTGCTACTGCGCGGAATGGGCCAGGGATCGACGCTCCAAAAAAGATAACGGGCAAAATACCCAGCATCTGAAGATAGGAAATTTCGACCCCGAACAGAGAAAGAGCTTCCGAATAAACGATCACAGCGGCCAGCAGTAACGGAGAACGGAACAGCAGAATAACCGCGTATTGATAAAGTCTAGCTTCCCGGAAAGCGTGCAGGATTTGTTTGTCCCGAAGCTTAAATTCCGGCGCGATGATGCCTTTGAAATAGAGGAAGGCCACGGCAAAAACAGCAACCAGGGTAATACCCACCCAGGGCAGCGCACGGAATACTTCCGGCAGATTGTCCCATTGCAAAGCCAGCCCAATATTCGCCCAGATACAAAGATAAAATAGTTCGCAAACCATAATGAACAACATGCTCGAACCGAGCTTCCAACCGGGCACGCCTTCGCGGCGGTTAAGATACAGAGCCATTGCCCCCTTGCCCAATTGCTCATTGATAATCGAAAGGATGTACGTGCTTGCCCGCACAGGCAGAATATCAACATAGGACACTTTGGCATCAAACCAGTTAATCACTCGCCAGACGACCAGCGAGTCAACCGCAAAGAAAAACAGGGAGTAGGGAATCATCAGTGACAGCCAGGCTGTCCAGTTCACAGTGGCGAACACTGTGCCCAGAAAAACGAACACGCTCATCCCCTGTGCGCTAGCAGGTCCAGCCATGCGT
>JBLHQQ010000183.1:0-6187 GCA_047625245.1 Candidatus Azotimanducaceae bacterium | reverse complement strand
CTGAGAATTTGGTAGTCCAAAAACTCGAGCATGGTTATTCAGTGGTCGCAGACGAGAATATTCAGGCGCGGTTGAGGGACTTGTATGTGATGCACTTTAGTAATGCTTTTGGTGCGATGCCACTGTCGACCGGTAATAAAACAGAATCAGCCTGTGGCTACTATACGCATTTTGATATGAACTTCAGTTTCGCACCGATCAAAGACCTCTACAAATTTCAGGTGGTCGATATTGCTCGCCGTCATTCTGGTATCCCGAAAAACATCTGGATGAAAGCACCGAGCGCTGAATTAGCCGAGGGCCAAACCGATGAAGCTAGTCTTCTGCCCTATAGTGTTCTAGATCCAATTGTTGCTGCGTATGTCGAAGACTATGTCAGCACGTTCATTGAATTCGAGCACTGGGCCAAACAGCATGGTACTTTTTATAGCCAGGATGCTAAGCAACTCGATCGTTGGTTGCAGGGTGGTGAAGCATCTGCTGCTTTTAGCCGCATCATAGCGTTGATCGGTCGGATGGAATTCAAACGACGGCAGACCTGTCCCGGGACAAAAGTGTCCCGGGTGGCGTTTGGCATCGGTCGGCGAATTCCTATCGTCGAGAAGTGGTCAACCTCCTAAGTCTTGTTGTCTAATTCCCGTCGATTAAGCTCCACTGATCACTTCGATCGAGCGTGGCTGACTTTCTGCGGTTTTGGGAATGGTCACAGATAACACGCCGTTATTCGTCTTCGCGGTGATGTTGTTGTTATCTGCAGTCTCGGGAAGGGTGAACTGGCGAACAAAATCGCCTGTAAACCGTTCTCTGCGCTTGTAACCGTCTTCCTCGTTGGTTGATACACTGTTCCTCGAACCCTTAATCGTCAGGATATTCTTGTCCAGAGTGAGCTCGATGGCGGATGCGTCAACACCGGGTATATCGGCTGTCACGACAAAATTAAGTTCTTCTTCAAAAATGTCGACCCGTGGCGCCCATTCTGTCGCGTCGTAAGAGGGGGCTTCCGGTGCTGGGAAAAAACGATCATCGAAAATCCGACTAAGGTTGCTGTGTAAACTGCCAAGTGGTGCTGTGGGTCTATAAACTGCATTGCTCATGAGTTACTCCTTAGAAAAACTGATTGATTACGTAACACTACCTAAGCTCTTCCTTGTGTGATTCAAGAGGTGATGATAAAAATATGTCATGCTGTGAACTGATCCAAGTCATGGTCAGCTTGAATTGGCTATGTTGTAATTCACCTTAAGTTCTATATGAAAGGAGTAATGTGATGGCTTTGTATCAGAGGGTACTTATTGCGCTGGATTTTCACAGTGACAACGTCGAAATCATCGAAAAAGGAAAAACGCTCGCTGCTGAAAATGGCGCTGACCTTTATTTGATTCATGTGGATGAACCGATCGCCGTGGCTTATGCAGCTGATAGCTTTGCCTTTAATGACCAGATTGTCTCACTACAGAGTAGTATTCGAAAAGAAGCACAGCAGCGAATGGAAAAGGTTGGTGGGCAGCTAGATGTGCCAGTTGAGCGAAGATTGATGCGTGAAGGTAGCCCCGCCCGCGAGATCCATTCTGCTGCAACTGAAAATGATATTGATCTAATTGTAATGGGCACTCACGGTCAAAAAGGCCTGCAACTATTACTCGGCTCGACGGCAAACAGTGTGCTACATGGCGTTAGCTGCGATGTGCTCACGGTTCGCCTCAAAGGCTAGATCCAGCCTAAACCCGCACTTCGGGTCAGAGTTACGCCAACGATATAGCCAAAGGTTAGAAGCGCTGCAATAAACGCAGCGCTTCTGATGGCTTTGGTCTTGCCTCGCAAGGTCAATACACCGAATCCAATGTATAACACGAGGGCTAGTAGTTTAGCTGTCAGCCATGCGTCAGCGAACGGGTATGTACTAAGGGTATAGGCCAAGGTCGCAGCCGACAAAAGCAGAATGGTGTCTATGATATGCGGTAATACCTTGACCGGCTTTGTCGTTAGTAGGTCACTGCCTTGCAGCATCCAAATGCCTCGAACCAGAAAGAAGGTGCCAGAGATAACAACGGCACCGATATGTAGCATTAGGGCAATGGAATATGTGGTCATAAGCGAAGCTCTTCTAGGCATAGATACATCAGGCAATCATTGTACGCAATATGTTCATCGGTCGTGGCCATAAAGATCATCATAGGCACACGGGTTTTCAGAAAACCTGCCTCCTCGAGGAAAAACTGCTCCGCAAGGTTTTGCTGTTGACTGTTCAAGACCACGAGCTGGTTCAACCCTGCTTGGTTTGTCCAACCAATGGTTGTGTTAGCTTTGAGTCGTCGAAAATTTAGTTGATCAATCGTATTGTAGATCGTGATGTCGGAAGCCAATTCTACTGTCGATGAGTAATGTAAACTTGCTTCTGGCTGAACTTCAAGTCTGAGCGGACTCTGCAATTCTAACAATGGCTCCGGTTCGATATCAAAAATCTGACGTTTTGCAATAAACCGTTCCAGACTAGAAAGCGCTAGATCATCTGCATTGGGATCGAGGAAGCCACCGAACTCAACGGTCACGATCGGACAACCGATACTCTGCTCGATCAAAGTACCGAGTGATTGATCGAGAATGACAAGTTTTCTGGTGAACAGTTGAGCCACCTGTCGTGTCTTCGCATTCAGGGAAGTAGTGACTGCAAACGGATCGCTATGAGCAGAGGTATTGTGTGTATCCACGATCGCCTCTGGGTTGAATTCTTTCAATATCTCAACAAGTCGATCAGCAAGCTGCTCTTGATTCGTCCTGCCGCCACGACCGAAGCATCGATTCAAGTCGGACTCATTGGGCAAATACCGATGGGAGAATATCGGTGATAGGAGCGCAGCTTCAACGGAAGCAATAAAAATACCCAGGTTTGTCTGGGGTGTAACTTCATCCTTCAGCAATTGATGAATGGCTTTTAGACCGGAAGGTTCATTTGCGTGTAACAAAGTCACTATGGCGCGGCTGCGAGTGGTGTCTCGGCCCTTGAGTTGAATCCAGGTGGGATGGCTGAGCTGATTGATGAAATCGATATGGTCATCACCCAGAATAGCCTGCAGATCCGATGCGCTTTCAGCATGGATTATCTTGATGTCGTTGCTTGTGGCAGTCATCTGCTGGCGAGTTAGTATTAAGGCAGGGTATTATAGACCATCAATCGTACTCGATGTGCACGATGAAACTGAAACAACCCGCCTTCACCCTAGGTGTCGAAGAAGAGTATTTGCTCGTGGACCTCGAAACACGGGATCTCGTGAGTGACCCGCCGGCATCCTTTTTGGAAGCCTGCGATCAACGTTCTGGTCAGCATGTGAGTCCGGAACTGATGCGCTCGCAAATTGAGATTGGCACGGGCATTTGCACGAACGTTAAAGCAGCTAAACAGGAAGTCAAAATGCTGCGCCGAATCATTGCGGAAGTGGCAACTGAGCATGGTTATGCACCCTTGGCGGTTTCAACCCACCCATTCGCGAGGTGGTTGTCTCAAAAGCAGACGGAGAAAGCCCGTTATAGGGACTTAACACGAGAAATGCAGGCCACCGCACGACGGTTGTTAATTAGTGGTATGCATGTCCATGTGGGAATCGAAGACCGTGAACTTCGCATCGATCTCATGAACCAGCTAAGCTATTTTCTTCCCCATCTGCTAGCCCTGTCCTGCTCCTCGCCCTTTTGGGAAGGGGAGGATACGGGTCTGAAGTCCTATCGATTAACAGTATTTGATGCGCTTCCGAGAACGGGATTGCCGGCACAATTTGCCAGTTATGGTGAATACGAGCGACATGTCTCAATTCTTGTCGATGCTGGCATTATTGATGATGCTTCGAAAATTTGGTGGGATCTACGGCCGAGTTCAAGGTTTCCGACCCTTGAGACTCGAATAATGGATGTCTGTACAAACATCAATCACGCCATGAGTCTGGTCGCATTGAATGTTTGCTTGCTCAGAATGTTATATCGCCTGCGAAGAGACAATCAGCGTTGGCGAATGTATTCCTCGATGTTGGTAAGTGAAAATCGTTGGCGCGCCATGCGCTATTCCTGTGAGGAAGGCATGATAGATTTTGCCAAGGGTGAAGTTGTACCTTTCAAAGATCTGCTTGAAGAATTAGTCGAATTTGTTCGTGAAGACGCCGAGGCGTTGGAGTGTGTGGAGGAAATAGACGGTCTCAAGGATATTCTTATGAACGGTAATAGCTCACAAAGACAATTGGCTATTTTTGAATCTGGGCGGGAAGCGGGCAAGTCAGATCCTGAAGCTTTAGTAGAGGTCGTCGACTGGCTTATCAAAGAAACCGTTGCTGACTGTAACCCCGAAACCTAACGAGAAGGAGCCCTTGTGGCTAAGAATATATTTTACGCTCAAAGCGGTGGCGTGACAGCGGTCATCAATGCGAGCGCTTGTGGCGTCATAGAGACGGCCCGGGCGAATAAGTTCATGGGCAAAGTTTATGCGGGCAAAAATGGAATTATTGGTGCGTTGCGAGAAGAGCTAATTGATACCAGTAAGGAGTCCAAATCTAGTATTAGCGCTCTTCGGCATACTCCTGCGGGCGCATTTGGATCCTGCCGCTATAAACTCAAATCTATCGATGAAAATCTCGCTGAGTACCAACGTTTGATCGATGTTTTTCGTGCCCACGATATTGGCTACTTCTTCTACAATGGTGGCGGCGACTCTCAGGACACTGCCCACAAGGTCTCTCAAATCAGCGAAAAAATGGGTTATCCCATTACTTGTATTGGCATCCCTAAAACCGTCGATAACGATCTGCCCTTTACTGATTGCTGTCCCGGTTTTGGTTCTGTCGCTAAGTACGTTGCGGTGTCAACTCGCGAAGCCGCACTCGATGTCGCTTCAATGGCAGAGTCCTCAACTAAAGTCTTTGTGCTGGAAGTTATGGGAAGGCACGCCGGTTGGATTGCAGCAGCCGGTGCTCTGGCTAAATCTGATAAGGCTGATGCACCACATATCATTTTATTTCCGGAAATTGCCTTTGATAAGCGAAACTTTCTAGCGAAGGTGAAAACCTGCGTTAAAAAGTATGGTTATTGCGTCATTGTCGCTTCAGAAGGTGCCCAATATGCGAATGGAAAATTTGTTGCAGACGGCGGTTTGAAGGATGCCTTTGGGCATACTCAACTCGGTGGAGTAGCGCCTTCTCTTGTTGACATGATAAAGGCACGACATGGTTACAAATGCCATTGGGCAGTTGCAGATTACTTACAACGTGCGGCCAGGCATATTGCGTCTGCGACGGACGTTGAACAAGCCTATGCGATGGGCAAGGCTGCTGTAGATTTTGCAGCGGCTGGAAAGAATAACGTGATGGCAACTATCGTACGCGGTAAGGGTAAAACCTATCGCTGGTCTGTTGGCGAAGTACCTTTATCTAAGGTGGCGAATGTCGAACGTAAGATGCCTCGCTCTTACATTACTGCAGATGGATACGGCGTAACCGCGAAAGGGATTGAATACCTTTCGCCGCTTATTCGCGGGGAGGATTACCCTCCCTTTGAGAATGGCGTACCAAAGTACATTCGATTGAAGAATCAGTTGGTGATCAAAACGCTCAAACCGTTTCGAGTTAAAACCTGAACGGCACAATCAACTGGTCGCGTTTTCGACAGCAGTGCTGCCGTAGCCAACCAGGTGACCATCGATAAACACAAGTGGAGTTGTTTCATCTCTTGTGGTTTTCCCATCACTATTTTGATGGTGGGTGCGATAGTAGAGCACTTCGAAAGTATCACCATTGCGCTGAAAGCTATCACGATAATCGGGTTCACCTAAATCAGCTCGGACGATTGCAATGGTTGCTCCGAGGTTGATGCTGTTGATATAGCTGTTATTCCGTTTTTGGGTTTGCTCCCATTGCTCGTCGTCGCTGAATCTATCGTTACCGATGGCGACGACGCAGCCTGTGAGTGTAGTGCTGATGAGTAGCAGTGCGGCAAGGCGGGCAGCTTTAAACATTTAATTTCCCCTGGGTTCAATCGTTAATTGTTATGTTGCTATGTGAGTTACCAGTTGTTGTGCCAACAACTGGTCGCTTTAAAAACAAGCGCTTAGAGTTGGCTGGGTTTCGTTAGGTGGTGAATCCCATCATAACCTCGCTTGCTAAACCAGATAACGGTGTAGGGGTTAGTGTCTGAACCGCCGCTGAATCCA
>JBLHQQ010000182.1:0-6195 GCA_047625245.1 Candidatus Azotimanducaceae bacterium | reverse complement strand
ATTGGCAAAGCCGGCGTGAACCTTGACGTTAATCGCTTGGATGTGTTTTTAGGGGAGGTACAGCTCATGAAAAACGGTCAAAAAGACGAGAGCTATACCGAGGCGCTTGGTTCGGCTGTCATGGCCAGTGAAGAAATTTTGATTAGAGTCGACATGAATTTAGGAGAATTTGAGACCAGCGTCTGGACTAGTGACTTATCCCACGAATATGTTCGAATTAATGCTGAGTACCGAACCTAGTTTGGATCTTCTTTCGGCATAAGGTCTGACGCCGTGACGTCATCATGTTCGGCATCTGACGGGATGGCGCGATTGCCCGAAGCCCATTCCCCGAGGTCAATCAGACGGCAGCGTTCTGTGCAAAAAGGCCGAAAGACGCTGTCTTCGTTCCAACGAACGGGTTTTTTACAGGTTGGGCACTCAACAATTGTTTGGCTCATGATGATTCCCTTGCCAGAATGAGATATTGCTGATGCAGTGTCTTCACAGCACCTTCTAATTGGCTAATCGAAGCATCGTTTGTGATGACATCGTCGGCATAGGCAAGGCGGTCTTGCCGGCTCGGTTGCGCCGCAATGATAGCCCGCACCTGTTCTTGATTATTACTGTCTCTGGTCATGACCCTCGCCAACTGAATGTCTTGTGGAACATCTACCACCAGATTCCGATGTATCCAAGGAGACTGTCCTTTGCCGCTGGATAGCATCAAAATGGCGTAATCAGATGTGGCAGTATCTAGGATATGTCTGAGCTCACTTAAGATGGCCGGAACCGTGACGGACTCTAGCCACTTTCGTTGTTCAGCATCTTTGAAGACGATCTGTCGCAATGCAGCGCGATCCAATCGGCCTTCAGTATCCAGAATAGTCAGGCCGAAGTGGTTTTGAATGCTGTTTAAGGCAGCCGTTCCGGGTTCCACGACAGTTCTGGCAGCAACATCCGCATCTGCAATAACAACGCCCAACGCTGCGAATTGATCGGTAACTGCGGTTTTGCCGCTACCAATGCCTCCTGTTACTCCAACCACATACACCATATCAGGCAACGAACTCCGAATAGGCGCGGGTAATTTGTTCACCCCACATCAGGGCTATCCAACCAGCGATGGCGAGATATGGTCCAAATGGTATTGGGTTGTTTCGGTCCCGCCCCAGCGCGATGAGAGACCCGCCGATGACAGCGCCGGTTAGCGAAGACAATATGATAATGAGTGGCAGTAACTCCCAACCCATCCATGCACCCAGCACTGCAAGTAACTTAAAGTCACCGTAGCCCATGCCTTCTTTGCCGGTCATAAGTCTGAATGCTTGGTACACAGACCATAGGGCCAGATACCCTAGGATCGCCCCCCAAAAGGCACTGCTAAAATTCGTCACCAGCTCGTAATAGTTAACAATCAAACCAAGCCAAAGCAGCGGCAGAGTAATATCGTCAGGTAGAAGTTTAGTGTCATAGTCGATAAGCGCGAGCGCAATCAGCCCAAAGGTCAAACAAGCCAGGGCAATGGCAGCTGGCGTCAATCCGTATTGAATCACCACAATAACGGTCAGAAGGCCCGTCAGCAACTCGACGAGGGGATAGCGGATCGAAATAGAGTCTTTGCATCCGGCACATTTGCCACCGAGAACGAGATAGCTAAGGACCGGAATGTTTTCCCAGGGGCGTATGGGGCGGTTGCAAGAAGGGCACCTGGAGTTAGGTAAGACAAGATTAAAAGTTTCAGTTTCACTTTCTTCTGCGTCGTTGTCTTCTCTTGTGTCTTCAATCTCTAGAATCTGCTTTGCCTGACTTTGCCAATCCCGCTCCATCATGACGGGTAACCGATAGACCACCACATTCAGGAAGCTACCGATCAGAAGACCGAGCACTAATCCGAAGGAAATGCCAACAAGGGGATAGGCCGCATCCAGCAGCAACAAGTTCTCAAACATAATTAGATTTGATCGTTAGTGGCCACCGCCAATGGCATCACCCATAGAGAAGATGGGTAGATACATCGCAACAATCAGTCCGCCGATCACGACGCCGAGAAAGGACATGATTATCGGTTCCATTAAACTCGTTAGACCATCGACTGAGTTGTCGACCATTTCTTCGTAATAGGTTGCGGCCTTATCGAGCATGCCATCAAGAGCACCAGATTCTTCACCGATCGACACCATCTGGATCAACATGTTGGGAAACACATCTTGTTGTTTCATAGAATAATTCAGCTGCATGCCGCTAGACACATCGTCTTTGACTTTAAGAATGGCTTCGAGGTAAACCACGTTACCAGCAGCGCCGGATACGGATTCCAAAGCGTCTACAAGAGGAACACCAGCGGCAAAGGTAGTGGATAAAGTTCGCGCAAACCGAGCAATACAGGACTTGTCCAGAATGTCGCCCAGAATTGGCATTTTCAGCATGAACCGTTCTTGGCCATCCCGAACTTTCTTTGAACGTTTATGTACATACTTATAGGTGAAGATGACAGCTGCAATGGCTCCGAGGATCAGATGCCACCACGAGGTCATAAAGCGGGACATATCGACGACCATTTGGGTAAACTCTGGAAGCTCAGCACCAAAGCCAGCAAAAATTTCTTCGAACTTCGGTACCACCTCGATGAGCAGAATACCGGATACAACACTGGCAACCACCAGTACTGCAATCGGGTAGTTCATGGCGCTTTTAATTTTAGCTTTCAGTGCCTCAGTTTTTTCTTTGTAGGTCGCAAGGCGATCAAGCATGGTTTCGAGTGAACCTGACTGCTCTCCCGCATCGATTAGATTGCAAAACAAGTCGTCGAAATGTTCTTTGTGGACTTTAATTGCCGCCGCGAAGGAATTGCCAGCGGCAACATCATCGCGGATCTTAAGAATCAACTTTTTCATGGCGGGGTTGTCGATACCGTCTGCCACGATCTCGAAAGATTGGACCAGAGGCACGCCGGCTTTCACCATGGTCGCAAGCTGGCGAGTAAAGAGGGAAATATCCGCGGCGCCGACCTTTTGCCCCATAGTGAGCAGGGCACCAAGTCCGCCACCTTTTCTAGAAACCTTGGTCGCATTAATACCCTTCTTGCGTAGCTCTGATTTGGCCACGTTAACATTCGAGCTCGTGATCTCGCCTTTGGTTTTTTTGCCGCGCTTGTCAGTGCCTTGGTAGGCGAATACGGTATTGGCCGCTGCCATTTTGTAACCTCTATTTAGTGACCGCTAGTAACCCGGTCAACTTCTTCCAAACTCGTTATGCCGCTGATGACTTTAATGAGTGCAGACTGGAAGATGTTTTTGAACCCTTGCTTCTCGCACTCCGCTGCAATCTCGATTGAGTTACCATCTTCCATAATAATTTTGGAGATAGCAGGGGTGATCTTCACAACTTCGTAAATACCGACTCGACCTTTGTAGCCGCCGGAGCATTTCTCGCAGCCGTTGGGCCCAAATACATCGAACCCAGCGTCAACTTGTGCCTCAGAAAAGCCCTTTTCGAGCAGTGCTGGTTTGGGTATGTCGATTTTAGTTTTGCAGTCACACAACCGACGTGCCAAACGCTGGGCAACAATTAAGTTGATTGAGGTTGCGAGATTGAAGGCCGGCACACCCATGTTACGCAGTCGGGTCAGGGTCTCTGGGGCGCTATTAGTGTGAAGCGTAGACATCACCATGTGGCCTGTTTGTGCTGCCTTGATCGAAATATTAGCGGTCTCGAGGTCACGAATCTCACCAACCATTATGATATCCGGGTCCTGACGAAGGAATGAACGGAGTGCTTCACTGAAGTCGAGTCCAACTTTGGTGTTAACCGGGCACTGATTAATTCCTTCTAAGTTGATTTCGACTGGATCTTCGGCCGTCGAAATATTGAGTGCCGGTGTGTTGAGTATATTTATACCCGTAAATAGAGAGACGGTCTTGCCGCTGCCCGTTGGTCCCGTCACCAGAAACATACCCTGGGGTCTACCGAGGGCTTCCATATAGAGGGCTTTTTGGTCGTCTTCGTAGCCGAGCGCATCAATGCCCATTTGGGCACTGCTGGGGTCGAGGATCCGTAGACAGAGCTTCTCACCAAAGAGAACCGGTAAAGTATTGACTCGAAAGTCGATCGCCTTGGATTTGGATATCTTCAATTTGATCCGGCCATCCTGAGGCACACGTCGTTCAGAGATATCCATTTGGGACATGACCTTAAGTCGGGCTGAAATTCGTGGTGCCAGATTGACTGGAGGTCGAGCGACCTCGTGTAACACGCCATCTGTGCGAAACCGCACTCGATAGGCTTTCTCAAATGGTTCAAAGTGAAGGTCGGAAGAACCAAGTTTAATGGCATCCATGAGCATTTTATTAATGAAACGTACGACTGGCGTATCATCTACGGCCGCACTCATTTCTTCCTCTTCACCACCACCACCGACGGCTTCCAGGTCGAGATCGACATCATCGTCGCCCAAATCACCGAGACCCCCACTGTCTTGAGACTCTAGGTAGCTTTCAATGAACGCTCTGAGCTTATTTTCCTCAACCAGTACTTCTTCTGTCGCGATGCCGGTCTGAAACGCAATATCTTCAAGTCCCTTGCGATTAGTTGGGTCAGAGACTGCGACAAATAAGCGATTACCCCGGTGGAAAATCGGAATGGCAAAATTTACTCGAACCAGCTTTTCATCTATATGGTTGGTCGGAAGGGACTCGAGGTCCAGGGATGTAATGTCCAGAATTGGGGTGCCAAATTCTTCAGCAGCTGAATTAGCAATATCTTTTGCATTGGCCAGATTGTTCTGTACCAGGTGAGTGACAAATGGCACGCGAGTTTTGGCGGCCTCTTCGGCAGCTTCACGTGCAACTTGGTCTTCTAATAGATTGTCTTCTACCAGACGTCGTGCAAGCCCACTTAGTTGGATAGGGTTCGCTGACATAAGTTAAAGGTCCTGATTGGCTTCGCGATAGTAACCGTGCCGAAACACTTGTGGTGCCTCAGCAGGTAACATTCTTGTTAATAGAAAGTGTACAGCCCTGTCTATAGGGCTGTCGATAGAGATTTGTGAGCACCTCACGAGCACCTTGTAAGCATCTATTGAGATACAGGCATAGTAGTACTGGTGATTGAGTGGGAGAAGGCGCGAAAGGTGACAAAAATAGTCACTTTCTGACCAAGGAAATCGGCTAGGTGTAGAAATTTGGTGACCGTCAGCGTCAATCTCCTGTGATATCGCCCACCAACGGCCCTAAATTTTTGGCACACCTCTTGCTTCGCTTACGACGGACTATCTTTGATACAATCCTCACAACCAATTCGGAGTTCAGACATGACTAATAAACTACAACAAGGTTTTACCTTGATCGAATTGATGATCGTTGTTGCGATCATCGGTATTCTCGCTGCTGTTGCCTTGCCTGCCTACCAGGATTATATCAAGACAGCCAACATGACTAAGGTGACTTCACACTACGAAGAAGCCATTCGTGTCGCGCGTTCGACTTTTGTTAAAGGCAACACTCAGCTTGCGCTTGGTCTAGAGTCTACAGTGCCTACAGACACTAGTGCCTGGATCAATGTGTTCAATCCAGGCAGTAACCTAGCACCAGGTGGTGGTCAGGCTTACCTGACAACAGCAGCTGATGATGCAAAAGGTGCTGTTGGTGTCACGGGTGATGCAACCTCCATTACTATTTTGCGTCCTGAATACCAAGACCTGGCTGCTGCAACAAGCGTTATTACTGCTGCTTCAGAGCTGTAATTTGGCTTAGTTGATCTGACGAGAGTCAGAAAAGCGAATAAAAAGACCGGTGAGTTCTGCTCCCCGGTTTTTTTTTGTCTGTTTGAAGATCTAGCTAGGCGGAGCATAATCCATTGATGAAATCATCCGGAATGAGAAAAGGTAAAACTATGAAGCAGCGCGGTGTTTCTCTGATTGAGCTGATGGTTGCGGTAGGTATTATCGGAGTTATTTCGGCAATCGCATTACCCTTGTATCAGGATTATGCGGTCGCGGCCCGGCAAGGCGTGATGGTCGATAATATGGAATCTATTCGTCTGTTTGAAGAAGAGGAACGTCTGTCCGAAGGACAATATAGCGCAGGAATCTACGATCCAAACGACCCAGCCGCTGCAGGCGGTCTCACAGCGTTGATTGGTTGGTCACCTAGGACATCAACCGATGAGATCACCTATGTTGTTGATGGTGTCAGCGCGAACGGCTTCACAATTACA
>JBLHQQ010000181.1:0-6214 GCA_047625245.1 Candidatus Azotimanducaceae bacterium | reverse complement strand
TCACGAACTCTGCTGGGCGATAGTTGCGGGGGCAGCTTTGAGAGTTTCGGGATCTTTTTGTCATACAGACTGATCATTCTTAGCGCCGCCTCAGGCGTTTTATACCGATTGTTCTCTGGCACAAATTCTTGATAAGCCAAACTATCGGGCACAACCGGAGTACAACCTGCGGCGATTGCCTCGAGAACGGCAATACCCTGAAATTCCTGTCGAGCGGTCGACAGCACAATATCGCTGTTTGACAACAATGTCAGATATGCCTCGCGGGTTGGCACAAAGCCAAACTCGCCAAGGGAATCTCCTAACAGATTTCTGACCGTTTCCATTTGGGCCGGGATCGATCGAAAACTCTGTCCAATGACGTGACATTTGAATGCTGGTATCTTCTGTTTGACCAGATTCAGCAACACGATTAGCTCGTCTAGGCCTTTGTCGTATTCCCAGCGATGATTCCAAACCAGCACCAGACCCTGGGTTAAACTTGTGCCTTGAGCAAGCGGATCAGGGGTGTCAATTGGTACGCTAATCACTCGTGCTTTTTGTCTTAGTTGGCTCTCGATATCAGCGGGTACGCCGTCAGGCAATTTTGCAAGCAACCTCGCCGTACCCTCAAGGAAAGAATTGAGATTGAAATTTGAGTTAAAGATCAGGGCACTAGCAGCCAACGCGCTATAGATACTGGTGATCTGCCTTTCCACCTGGTAAGACTGGTTTGGGTCAGGGTAAGCAAACTGATTTTCGTGGAAATAAAGCGCGCTGGGAGTGCCTGCGAGGTTGGGCGCCATGCCGATTAGCGCCGAAAGATCCGTCATGGATGTCGCAATGACAAGATCGAATTTCTGTCCCGCCACACGTTTGTGCTGAGACAGGGTCAGGCTATTGCCACGGAATCGCCAGCTAAAAAATCGCGGTGGCAAGGTAACCAACACAATTTCTGTCGAACCTTCTACCGAGCCTTCTATCAAAGAAAGAGCAGTTAAGTCCGCTATAAGCCGCTGATGCCAGTATTGGTGACTCATCGCGTCATAGGGCGAGAGCAGGAGAATTCTCATGGCGAACCGAGTAGAACTAAACAGTAAGTATCTCACGAAAGCGCTGGTACCTGTCCCCTTCTCGATTCTGTAGAATACGGAATCTTAATCACGACAGAGAGTCAGCATGGGCGGAATGGTCATTATCGGTGCAGGTCAGGGTGCAGGACAGGCAGCGGCAAGTTTTCGGCAAGAAGGTTATGAAGGTGAGGTCACCATTCTCGGCGACGAGGCATTTCCGCCCTATCAGCGGCCGCCACTCTCAAAACAATATCTCTCAGGCGAGCTGCCTCTGGAAAAAGTATTCGTCCGCCCCGAAAAGTTTTATGCCGACAAAAATATCGATCTCAGGCTGAATACACGGGTCAGTGTTATTGATCCGGACGCACATACCGTCACAACGACGGCTGGTGACACAATTTCCTATGACAAGTTGATGATTGCCACCGGCAGTCGGCCTCGGATTCTCAATATTGAAGGCAGTGACCTAGGCGGGATTCATTATCTACGCACCATTGCCGACGTCGATGGCATTCGCAATGCAATGTCCGGCAAGATCAATATCGTGATTGTGGGCGGTGGATACATCGGTCTGGAAGTCGCCTCTGTTGCCGTAACAGCCGGTAACACCGTGTCTGTGCTCGAAATGGAAGAGCGCATTCTGCAACGGGTCACAACGCCGGAAATGAGCGCCTATTACCACCAGCTTCACGAGGGTCGCGGCCTCAACATCCTCACCAGCACCACAGTCAGTGGCTTCAAAGGCGAAAACGGCAAAATCACCAGCGTGATGTGTGGAGACCATGAAATCCCAGCGGATTTAGTGATCGTGGGCATCGGCGTCATCCCTAACATCGAGCTTGCTCAAGAAAGTGGATTGACCTGCGACAATGGTATTGTCGTAGACGAGCATTGCCAAACCTCCCACCCCGATATCTATGCCATTGGTGATTGTAGTAATCATCCCAACCCTCTTTTAAATCGCCGCCTACGGCTCGAGTCTGTACCTAACGCCATGGAGCAGGCGCGGGTTGCGGTGAACAGTATGTTGGGTGGGGATAAAATTTATTCCGCTGTACCCTGGTTCTGGTCGGATCAATACGAACTCAAACTGCAAATGGTGGGCTTTTCCTCCGATGGCGATACCCAAATCATGCGTGGCGACCAAAATGCTAATGCCTTTGCGATTTTCTATCTAAAAGGCAACAAGGTTGTGGCTGCCGATGCTGTCAATTCGCCACGAGAGTTTATGGTCTGCAAACAGCTCTACGGTCAGGAAGTTGATCCCGCGGTACTCGCTGATCCAGATACTGACCTCAAAAGTCTCATTAAAAGGTAACGCCTGTATGTCGATGGGACTTGAAATCCATGAAGTCACCAAGTCCTTCGGCGATAAACTGGCGGTGGATTGCCTTACGGTCAGCGTTCCCCGGGGTAGCATCTATGGTTTTCTGGGCCCAAATGGCGCTGGCAAGACCACCACTATTCGAATGGTAATGAGCATTCTCTTTCCCGATAGCGGGTCCATACGCTTGTTTGATTGCGAGGAAGCTTTTGCTTCCAAAGATCGACTTGGTTATCTACCCGAAGAGAAAGGGCTCTACAAAAAGATGAAAACCCGGGAATTGATCGCCTACTTCGGCAGGTTGAAAGGTATGCCGCGAGCACGAGCCAATGAACAAGCCGTGAAATTGCTAGAACGCTTCGGATTGGGTCGGGTGATCGACAGCCGCTGTGATTCTCTCTCAAAGGGAATGGGCCAAAAAGTCCAAATCATCGCCACGCTTTTGCATGAACCAGATCTGGTGATTCTGGACGAACCCTTCTCTGGTCTCGACCCTATCAATGTCGAGGTTGTTCGAGACATTATTCTTGAGCTGAAACGAAGTGGAAAAACCGTCATCTTTTCTACCCACATCATGGAACAAGCAGAGCAAATTTGTGATTACATTCTGCTCATGAACAACGGTAAGAAAGTTTTGAACGGTAGTCTTAATGATGTAAAAAAAACGGCGAGTGAAACAATTTACCTGGAGTACGAAGGTGATGGCAGCCAGCTTCTACGCGATTTACCGGGTGTGATCCGAGTCAATGATATGGGCAAAGCCGCCGAACTATCTTTAGATCAACATGCAGACCCGCAAAAGATTCTTCAACAACTGGTCAGCCTAACGACGATTCGAAAGTTCTCCATCAATACCCCATCTCTGCACGAAATTTTTGTTCGAGCAATTGGCGAGGCAGATTAATGTACCGCGCCCTTTTAGTTGCACAACGAGAATTCCTGGAAAACATTCGAACCAAAGGGTTCTGGCTCAGCATACTCATGATGCCCATCATGCTGGTGATTATCGGCATCGTTCCCGTTCTGGTTTCATCTACTCGAACAGCACAATCATTTACAGTCATCGATGAATCAGGCTGGTTGCTGAACAAGGTTCAGCATGAATTGAGTTTGAGCGATGCCATTCACTATTTAAAGGCCCCAGTCGAGGAAGGTCGCCGTACGCCTCTCGACGAAATCAAACCTACCCTTGCCACTCTCGAAGATCTCGCCCTGACGGACGTCGCGCGCCAGCTAGTCAACCAGACAGTAGAGATTCAGGACTCCTTACCTGAGGAGGTGCGAAATTTCTTCCGCACTCACCGAGGCGATATCAGTCGCTGGTGGCAGGGACTTTCTCCAACAGATCGGGCCGAGTTATCTCCTCGAATTTCAACGAACTTTTTTCGATTCGAGGAGGCTGAAGGTCGATCCCCCGACTCGCTAAATCAAGCAGTACAAGACAATGAATTGTTCGCCTATTTTGTCATCGGGCCTTCACCGAAAGAGAATAGCGATGGTTTTCGATTCGTTTCTAATAACCTAACGGACCGGGAACTACTGAATTGGTTTAATCGCAGCGTCACCAAAGTCGTCAGATCAGAGCGGTTGAGCGCTGAAAACATTGACCCCGGAATCGCTAATTGGATCAACACACCACCAGATTTTGAATCCCGACAAATCGGCGCTAGCGGCGAAGAAGAGAGTGTCGAATCCACCGACGTGGTTCGCCAGTGGGCACCGGTGGTATTTGTCTACCTGCTGTGGATTTCTGTATTGATCAACACCCAAATGTTACTCACCAACACCATAGAAGAAAAATCCAACAAATTGATTGAGGTACTACTTTCGTCAATTTCTCCAATCGTTCTCATGGGCGGGAAAATACTCGGTATCGCACTCACAGGTCTCACCATCATCGGCTCGTGGATGCTGATGGCGATTGCATTTTTCTTTTTCTTACCTCAGCTGCTAGGCATCGAGTTACCCTTCGACATTACGAGTGTGGCAATTGATCCCTGGTTTCTAGGCTCATTCTTTGTCTACTTCCTTTTAGGATACCTACTCTACGCCGCAATTCTTGTCGGTTTGGGCTCTGTCTGTAACAACCTTAAAGAAGCACAAAATTTGATGTTACCCGTGCAACTGGTTCAAATGATACCGATTTTGTTGATGGTGCCGATTGGTCGCGACCCAAATGGCACCCTCGCCCAAATACTCAGTTATGTTCCGCCTTTAACGCCCTTTGTCATGATGAACCGAGCGGCCGGACCGCCATCTGGATTTGAGTATGTCACGACAACTTTACTGTTGATTGTCTCGATCATCGCCGCCTTGTGGTTCGCCGCTAAGATATTCAGGATCGGTATTTTGTTAACGGGCAAACCACCAGGATTCTTGCAAATTTTACGCTGGCTACGCACACCCGTCACCGACGGTGCGACGTTGACAATGCAAATCCCATTGGCAACTGCAGTTCCAACCCTTGAGCCTTCAGACTCCAACAAACCATGAACCTAGAAGCCATCAGCCAACAATCCATTCGAGACGCCTTTGAACGCATTCGAAACGATATCGTCAGAACCCCGATCACTCACTCAAAGACATTCTCTGAGATGTGTGGTTGTCAGGTCTGGTTCAAACTCGAAAATCTGCAAATGACTGGCTCATTTAAAGAACGCGGTGCTTTAAACAAGTTACTGAGTCTTGACGAAGCCGAGCGAAAACGTGGCGTGATTGCAGCAAGCGCCGGCAACCATGCTCAGGCAGTTGCCTATCATGCAATGCGACTCGGTATTTCCAGCAAGATTGTGATGCCTAAACATAGTCCGCTAGTGAAAATAAGTTCTACCAAACACTGGGGAGCAGAAGTCATTCTAGAAGGTGAAACCTTCGACGATGCATTTCGACACTCTCAGGAATTAATGAAGGCAGAGAATCGTGTCTATCTACACCCCTTTGATGATCCGCTGGTTGCCGAAGGTCAGGGAACCCTGGCCCTCGAGATCCTTGAGGACCCAAAAGCCGAAGGACTTGAAGCGATTTTGGTACCTGTTGGCGGAGGCGGACTCATTAATGGCATCGCGACATTTGTTAAGTCCATCAGCCCCAATATCAAAATCATTGGCGTGGAAGAAAGCACCTGCACAGGAATGGCCTCCTCACTTGCCGCGGGTGAGGTCATTGAAGTTGCCGCTCAACCCATCCTCGCTGACGGTATTGCGGTACGAAAAGTCGGAGCGGCGAATTTAAAAACCGTCAGCCAACACGTCGATCATATGGTGACGGTCTCCAGTGACGAAATAGCCAATGCGGTTATGTTGATGCTGGAAATTGAGAAAACCGTGGTTGAAGGATCCGCTGCGGTGACGCTTGCAGCGCTGCTGAACAACAAGGTGCCAGAACTCGCTAAGATGAAGACTCTATCGATCATTTCTGGCGGTAACATTGACGTAAATGTGCTGTCCAAGATCATTAACAGGGGCCTCGCCTTTGACGGCCGCGTCGTCAAGCTTAGCACCATCATTCCGGATCGACCCGGAGCCCTGGAGCATATACTCGGTGTGTTCAGGGAATATGGCGCAAATGTATTAGAAATCCATCATCATCGCTTCTCGAGCGAGGCGCCTGTCGGGCAAGTCGGTGTTTCTGTGACGCTGGAAACCAGAAATAGTGCTCACATCGACGAGCTGAAGGCTGTGCTGATAGAGCGTGGTTACTTAATGGGAGCTTGATGGGAGCTTGATGGGGCTCAATCGAGGGTCAGAACCTAGAGTGCTTTTACGATAAAACGTATTTTATGAAACTTTACAACGTCACCGTCTTTTAGCTTCACTTTATTCACCTTCTCGCCGTTGAC
>JBLHQQ010000180.1:0-6259 GCA_047625245.1 Candidatus Azotimanducaceae bacterium | reverse complement strand
CCTGTGCAACCTGCCACGCGATAGGTATTGCTGGAGCACCAAAATTAGGTGACGTGATTGCCTGGGAGCCTCGGCTTGCGAAAGGGATGGACGTCCTCTACGCCTCTGGAATTAACGGATTAGCACCGGCCATGCCCGCCAAAGGGATGTGCTTTACCTGTTCCGACGACGATATTAAGGCGATTGTTGACTATATGGTTGCAGAGTCTAAGTAATAGTAGCCAAACGTCTAAAGGCGAGCGCTTCTGCTAAGTGGGGTGCCGCTAAGTCTTCTTCCTCTGATAGATCAGCCAGAGTGCGAGCAACCTTTAGTACTTTGTAAAATCCTCGAGCGGACAGCCCAAGTTTGTGCATTGCCTCGTCGAGCATTTTTCTATCTGCCCTTTTTAACCGGCAATACTGCTCAGATTCTTTACTCGATAAATGAGCGTTCAGCTTTCCGCGTTTGGTCATCATTAAGTGACGAGCTTGAGCAACCTGCTCAACAGCCGCCAAATGTTCAGAGCTAGTATCCGTTCCTAGAACTTTGGATAAAGTGCCGCGGGCTAGGGGCGGTACCTGGACATGTAGGTCGATTCGGTCCAAAAGTGGTCCTGATATTTTGCTGCGATAACGTTCAATTTGGTCGAATCGGCAATTACATCGATTACTCTCATCGCCAAAGAATCCACAGGGACAAGGGTTCATTGCGGAAACCAGCTGGAACCTTGCCGGATAGGTGACTTGGTGATTAGCTCGACTGATCACAATTGTGCCGGATTCTAAGGGTTCTCTAAGTACTTCTAGTACATGGCGTGAAAATTCTGGCAGTTCATCTAAAAATAGCACGCCCTGGTGGGCGAGAGAAATTTCTCCTGGTAAGGGGGGATTCCCTCCACCCACTAATGCGACACCAGATGCTGTGTGATGGGGATTGCGAAAAGGCCGTGTACCCCAATTTTCTAGCCGGAAGTTGAATCGAGATACAGACTGGACAGAGGCGACCTCCAAAGATTCTTGCTGCTCCATGGGTGGTAGTAGACCAGGCAGACGGCTTGCGAGCATGGTTTTTCCGGTTCCCGGGGGACCAACGAAAAGTAGATTATGGCCTCCGGCCGCAGCGACAATGAGCGCTCTCTTGGCGAGATGCTGACCTCTAATATCACTCAATAATAAAGGCGAAGGTTGATGGTGCAGTAAGGGCTCTGGCGGTAGTTTTGCCTCTTGTTCGCCACGAAGATACGCCACGACATCAGTCAGCGAGTAGGCCAGGTTGACGGAGGCTTGACGCACCAGACTTGCTTCAGGTTGGTTATCGACGGGAATCGTTAGTTGCCTTTGGCTGAGATCGCTATGTAATATCGCCGGAAGCACACCGTGAACGCCCCTGAGTTCACCGCCCAGGGCAAGTTCGCCGAGAAATTCTCGGTGAACAATTAGTTCGGTTTCAAGTTGACCGGAAGCCGCGAGTACACAGAGCGCGATGGCAAGGTCATAACGGCCGCCTTGTTTAGGTAAATCAGCTGGAGCCAGGTTGATCGTGACTCTCCTCGACGGTAAAGTAAATCCGGAGTTAGCCAGCGCAGATTTGACCCTGTATTTGCTCTCACGCACAGCGGTTTCTGGCAGCCCAACAATGACGATCTGGGGTAGTCCAGAAGTTATGTCTGCTTCCACGGTAACCAGAGGTGCATCGACTCCAATCTGGGCTCGGGAAAATGTTTTAGCGACTGCCATGACTCAATGTTGGGGTAGATGCTCAACAACTAATGTAGTCGCCTAACCACTATTGGTGAGCGGCGTTATTCAACCTTTGTGTAAGACATTTACCACTAAAGGCTTTTGCACCTTTATGGAACGATCACGGTGTAATCGCACCAAAACCGCGCTTTGTTTTAGGCGCGAAACATAAGTGCCATTATCTAAGACATTGAAATATCGAGAGATTCTCAACTTGGCATGGTCGATGCTGTATAGTCCTTCGGTAAGAACGGCAGTCTAGGAAGATGTAAATGGAACTAGATCGCCAGCGGAAATAGTAATCAGTAGGCGCTAGTTCGGGAGTTAAACCAACTCGGCATTGGAAAGCGTCGCCAATTTAGATACATTCATAACCAAATGATCCTGAAGATGGAGGAAACATGAAATTAGTCACAGCAATTATCAAACCATTCAAGCTGGACGATGTACGGGAAGCGCTATCAGAAATATCCGTTCAGGGTATGACGGTAACAGAGGTAAAAGGGTTTGGTCGACAGAAGGGCCACACCGAACTTTATCGTGGTGCGGAATACGTCATCGATTTTCTACCCAAAGTAAAAATTGAAGTTGCCATCTCAGATGAAAATTTGGATGGTGTTATCGAAGCGATCACCAGCGCCGCGAACACAGGCAAGGTCGGTGACGGTAAGATTTTTGTCACCACCCTGGATGATGTGATTCGAATTCGTACCGGTGAAACCGGTGGTGAAGCCGTATAAACCTACCTTCCTCAAACTGGATCCCAAAGGGCGCAATATGCGCCCTTTTTTTGTCTGTAATTCCTGACTGCCAATTTAATACCGAGTTTCGCCCCACCATATAGCGCGGTTAACGCCTCTGCCGCCTAATATAATCATCTGACAGCCAGGGTCTCAGATAAGTGCGACAAAATAGTGCAATCCAGGAAGGGAGAGTTTTATGCGCACCAAACCCGTGCGTTAAGGGTGGCGGAAAATCGTTCAAAAAATGGATATGTCGTTACTATTCAATAAGATACTAAGATTGGCCTGCTCTTTGCAATTTCATACCCAGAGAAGAGTATGTGCGAGCCAGTCACATTACTTTCACTGTCGAAAACAACTTAGGAGAAAATACATGAAATCTATGACTCGAATAATCGCTGCTGCAACACTTGTTGCCGGCGCGATGTTCTCTACTAACGCTTCTGCGGAAGTGTCTTATAACATTGGCTACATGTCAGAATACGTGTTCCGTGGCTTTGTACAGAAGAGCTCTTCTGCCAGTGCCGGTGCGGATTACGAGCAGGGCGGATTCTATGCGGGTACCTGGGCGGCGGACGTCGGCGATGGTCTCGAAATTGACGGGTACTTTGGTTACGGTATCGAAACCGAATCCGGATTCAGTGCCAGTCTTGGTTTCACCGGTTACTACTATACCGGCGATACCTTCGATGATACCTACGAAGAAATTAACCTAAATCTGGGGTATGGCCTATTCGGTCTTGAGTATTCCGTCGGTGAGCACGATAACCTTGGTGGCTTTGAGGAAGACTACGACTACCTTGCGCTCACTGTTGCGTTGGAAAATGGCTTTTATGGAACCTATGGCTCGTTTGGGGACGATCTTGATGGTTCGCACATTGCGATTGGTTACGGTACAACGATCGCTGACTTTGATGTTGGTGTAGAGGCTATTTTTGCCGATGACGATATCTGTCAGGCTGCCAATTCGGCTGGTACCTGTGAAAATGAAGAGTCTCTTATCTTCACACTTGGTAAAACCTTCTAGTTCTGACTTTATCACCGAAAACAAAGGGCTCCCATGAGGGGGCCTTTTTTTTATTTTTCAGTTATCACGCTCAGCTAGATTCTGATATTGAGGCTTTTCAATCCAAGTCTGGGTCAAGCTCGGAGACTGAAGTGAATGTCACCGTCGATCCTCCGACCAAGCCTGAGAGCAAGTGCGGTGTCGGTCCTTCTAACCTGTTATTGATGGCATGCTAAATCGGAATTCATTCATAGGCTCCAAGCTTCTATAATTCACGCCTTTCTAATAAGTTGCGTCGAGTTATGAAATATAAAAGTACCCGGGGTGGTGTCGAGGGCATTAGCTTCAAGGACGCGGTCATGATGGGTCTGGCTTCCGATGGCGGACTGTTAGTGCCTGAGCACATCCCTGATCTTTCTGCCAAGCTCGAATCCCTCAGTCAGCTCAGCTACGAAGATCTCGCTACAGAAATTATGTCGCACTTTATTAGCGATATCCCTCGTCAGACCCTGGCAGAGCTGGTCAAAAAAAGTTATGCGACCTTTGATAACGACAAGGTGACGCCCCTGGTGAAAGTTGGAAAGCTTCATGTCCTTGAGCTATTTCACGGCCCGACTCTCGCCTTCAAGGACGTTGCATTGCAGTTTCTTGGCAATGTGTTTGAGCTTATACTGGAAGAACGAAATAGTCGGGTCAGCATTCTTGGCGCTACCAGCGGCGACACCGGGAGTGCGGCTATTGCTGGAATTCGCGGCAAGGACAATATCGATATTTTCATTATGTTCCCAGAGGGCAAGACATCTCCCCTTCAAGAACGCCAAATGACATCGATTCTAGATAGTAACGTTCACAATATTGGTATTGATGGAAGCTTTGACGATTGTCAACAGATCATGAAGACCATTTTCTCGGACCTGCCTTTCAAAGAGCAGCACAACCTGGCGGCAGTGAACTCTGTTAACTGGGCCCGGGTATTGGCCCAGGTCGTTTACTTTTTCTCAGCTTATGGCCAACTTGGTGCGCCGAGCACCTTTGACGTCACGGTACCGACCGGCAATTTCGGCAATATTTTTGCAGCATACATCGCCAGAAAAATGGGCTTGCCGATTCGTCGACTCATTCTCGCGACGAATGCGAATGATATCCTGGCCCGGTTTTTTAACAGCGGAATCTATGAGCGACAGTCAGTAAACTTTACTCACAGTCCAGCAATGGACATCCAGGTGGCGAGTAATTTTGAGCGCTATCTCTTTTTCGCGCTGGGTGAAGATGTCAAACGAGTGACTAGCTTTATGAAACAATTTCTTGAAACTGGCCGAGTCGACCTGCCCTTTAACACTCAAACCTTCGACCAAGCCTTTGTTGCAGCTGCAGTCAGCAATGAAGATACTCTAAAACAGATCCGAGATACCTACGCCGAACAGCAATACATAGCAGACCCCCACACTGCCGTGGGCCTCTGTATCGCGGGGCAATATTTGGATCCCGAGGTACCGATGGTGAGTTTGTCGACGGCCCATCCGGCTAAATTTGATGATGTGATGTTGGCGGCTCTGCCGAATGTTGAGGTGAGTCACCCGGCATTGGATGCACTCAAAGGATTGCCAACACGAAAGCAAACACTGTCTGCTGATGTAGAGGCAATTAAGGCGCTAATCGAAGCAGTCTAGCGACTTTTTAGGGATTCAATTGCCTCTGGTAACTCCTTGATATTGTAAATTGTAATATCGGGCTGGCTTAGTCCCGCTGATTTTTTACCGTGGTCCAACCAGACGGTTTTTAATCCCACACGGTTTGCGGCATCGACATCGAGCTCCGGATCATCGCCCACGTAAACCATTCGTTGGGGGTCCACTCTCGTATGCTCAAGGGCCTTAATAAAAAGTGCTGGGTCTGGTTTAGGTTTGCCAACATCCTCTGCCGAAAAAGCAAATTCGAATAGGTGGGACAGACCTATTCGATGAATGTCGGCATTGCCATTGCTCAAGGCCCCTAGCCGATGATCGATGGCGAGCTTGCGCAGGACTTCCAGCGCACCGTCAAAGAACTCGATTTCGTTTCGTGCGGCTAAGAATACTTCCATTGCATTATCAGCGACGCTATTGGCGTCGTCGATATTGCTCCGCTGTAGGGCAGCAAGAATAACTTGGCGGCGGAGCTCAGTGATCTGTTGAGCTAAAGCTGGCTGGCTAGCCAGAATTTCATAACGCAATTGTCGCATGCTAACGACATCGTACTGTAGCGTTGGTGCTGCTTCGGTTAACCAGGTATTAAGTTTTTGTTCGGCACGAATAATGACCGGAGCAACCGCCCATAGGGTGTCATCCAGATCAAAACCGATGACATCAATCATCGGCGGCTTGATGTTTTTTGTGTGCCCGAGGGTGGGCTTTATCATAGACATTTGCCAGGTGCTGAAAATCTAGATGGGTATAAATTTGAGTGGTTGAAATGTCTGAGTGACCGAGCAGTTCCTGCACAGCCCGTAAGTCTTGGCTAGATTCGAGGATATGACTCGCAAAGGAGTGTCGCAGCATATGTGGATGCAAATTTCCCGGTAAGCCTCGAGCCAGAGCCCAAGCTTTTACTCGATTTTGAACCGACCGTTGGCCGAGTCTTTTGCCATTTTCGCTAAGGAACAGCGCGGCATCATCTTTAACCTGAGCATTCCTTTTGGGCAGGTTGCTCCTGACTTTTAACCATTGCTGTATCGCTTTATTGGCTTTAGAGCCTACTGGCACGATGCGTTCCTTTCTACCCTTACCTAACACTCGAATGCTGGATTCATCCA
>JBLHQQ010000179.1:0-6281 GCA_047625245.1 Candidatus Azotimanducaceae bacterium | reverse complement strand
TGGATCCCTCAGCCGGCGGAAACCCAATCCAATTTTCCGCTGACGAGTACCAACAGATTCTCAGAAATGCCTTTGACGGAATCCTCTGACGCCATCTTAGAAGCTATCCTATGAAGCTATCCTATAAAGGCAGGGCTAGCTTTTATTTGGAGGTTTGTTGGAGCGGCCAGAGGGTTGCTCAGGCTTTTTTAACAAATTCTGATTTCAACTTCATGGGGCCGATGCCGTCGACTTTGCAATCGATGTCATGGTCGCCTTCCACCAACCGAATGTTTCGTACTTTTGTTCCAACCTTCAGTACGCTCGAACTGCCTTTTACTTTTAGATCTTTAATGACAGTGATGTCATCACCATCTTTTAGTGGGTTACCGTTGCTATCTTGAACGAGCAGTTCTCCGGGGCTGGGATCGCCTTCCGCCCATTCATGACCGCATTCGGGGCAAACATAGTTAGCGCCCTGCTCGTAAGTGTATTCGGAGCTACAGGTTGGGCAGGAGGGTAGATTACTCATGGGTTTATTCAGGCTAAAGCGGGGTAGTATGCTCGCACAGATTTGAGCCGGAGGCGAAGCCACGATTATCTGTCACCATAGGATTTATTGCTTTTAGACGCGTGGTATTTAGATGAGCCATCTCATTATTGGATTTGCCTTTAGCCTGATGCCAGATGGGGCGCCGGGATCTTACAATCTCGACCTGGCAAGACGAGTCGTCCGCGATATCGATGAAAGTCCATTGAAGTCTCCCCTTCTTGCTCTGCAATGGGAAATTGCCGATGCGTTATGGGATCTTGAGCCTAAGCGTATGTCTGAGTGGGAAGCACAAAACCGGCTGTTTGTTGTTTCGCCGCCGAGAATATCTGCGCAGGATGTACAAGGTGCACAGCTGAAAGACTTTCTAAGTTCGTCAGCTTCGCCATTTTGCGCCCAGATTTTGAGAGCCGTCAAAGCAGTGGAAGTGGACGAGATTCACGGGGGATTAAACGACTTTCTAGATGACCCGTTGTTCTTCAGAAAATTTTCCGGCCTTGATTTGGTGAATCTTGAGAGAGCGGAATTGGGTGACCTATTTACTGAGCACCGTTCGTTACCTAAGGATGACGCATACCAAGATGGTTTAAGGCGTTATCAGAAGTTGAGAATCAACCGTTTGATTTTGGAGTCAGTCATCCCAGACCCAGACTCCTTGCGACGCGGGCGGTATCTCAGCACGCCAGGCGTACTCGAGGCGGTGTTAGAGCAATGCTTCTATGCTCAGCTGAAATTTGATCGGATTCGAATATTTGCTCACCCGGAACACGCTGCCAGGTGTCGACAACAAACCCAGACCAGTTTGGAAAAAAGGGGAGTGGATACAGCCTTAGAATTAGATCGGTCTGCCGAAGGCATTTCATGGGATAGCACTACCGCCCAGGTCTGGTGCCGCAGCCAATCCAATTGGGATACTTATGAGGCGAGAGTGCAGCAATGGCTTGCTGCGCTCTCATCGCCCGGTAAGTGATAGCCTGCGAACTATATCCTTCTTCTAGCCCGCCTGCTTAGCTAGTCGGTCTAGGTTACTCTGGTGGGTTTCTCGATCGATTCGGTATTTGGAGATCAAGAAGATCGCGAGGAAGTAAAGGCCGCAATAAGCCGGCAAGAAGAAACCAGCAAGATTACCGCGCATTTCATTGGTCATATCGCCAACACCCTGAATGCCATCCATTCCGACCAGTGACACGATCGAGCCTGCCAGGATAATACCCAGTGCACTCACCGCTTTGCTCGCAAAGCTGCGGGCTGCGTAGAACAATCCTTCGGATCGTCGATTGGTTTCAAGTTCACTATCCTCAACTACGTCGGCCATCATGGAGTCGAGCATCACGCCGCCGACAATAAACCCGACGACCTCGGACATGACAAAGAAGGAGTAACAAATCAAGCTATTCCAGCTTCCTGTCTCTGGCCAGATCCCAGCCAAGGTCAAAATATATGGAATGGGATAGAGAAAAATAGCGACGACTAGCGCAGCCATAGCCGCACGCTTTTTACCTAACGATTTTCCTAAAGCGGGCGCGAGAAAGTATGCAATTGCCGGTGAAGCAAACACAAAAATACCCGTCACGGCGATTTGTGGACCTGTAAAGGCAAAGAAGTAGGTGACGTTGTAAAGATACAGGGCAGTCGACATGCCGCCTGCAGCCCCAACGATTAAAGAATAGGTGAATAGCCAAAAGAAGTTTACATTCTTAACAGACTGGGCTATTTGCTTTATTTCCTTCCAAATCTCGTTGAATTTGAAGGGGTCTGTTGGAGGTGGCATCGCAGCGGCAACTTTTTGGGTACCCAGTGATGAAATCAAAATGCTGGCAGCGATGATGAGTGCACCCGCTAGACCGTAGATGGAATATCCCTGTTGGGAGGCGACGCCAAAGGCCCCTACCCAAATGCCCATGTTGACCACGTGGATGCCGTTTCCACCATACCAGCCAAAAGAATGACGAAGCACCAGCCACTTATTTCGTTCGTCATAGTCCTTCACCAGGTCCGGTAATAAAGCAACGGAGGGCACCTCAACCAGGGTGACTGCCGTTCGAATCAAAATGGCGGTGGACAACAGGTACAACCAACTATTGGAGTCATTCAATTCGATAAGAGGGTTGAATAGTGCGTAGAAAGAAATGGGCAGAAGTACAAAGCCTGCATACATGAACGGATGGCGACGGCCTAATCGAGACTGAGTTTTGTCTGACCAGTGGCCAAGCAACAAATCAGAGACTGCGTCCCAGGCCATTGCAACAGCAAGAGCCATAGCGGCAAGGTATCCAGGAATGCCCAGAACCTGAGTTGAGTAAATTAGGAGTAAATAACTAAAGGCGTTGTTTTTAATGCCAAAGGCGATGGAGGCAGATCCGTAGTACCAGTAGACTGGGTTTTTCTCGGGCCGTGTCATGTAAAATTTCCGCAAAGTAGCATCGGGCAGGGTAGGGGGTAAGTCAGGCGGGTGCAAGTCATACTCGATGGTTCGATTTACCCCCAAGGTGTTGATCATTCCTCTCTTTTCACCCACAGCAAGAATTGGTACCTTGTCTGCCTACTTTTTTACAAACTAATGATGAGGGGAACATATGAGTATTGATGGCGATTGGAAAGTAACCTTGAATTCACCAATGGGTGCGCAAGATGCAACCCTGTCACTCAGTACTGAGGGCGGCGGGCTTTCAGGAAAAATGGTGGGTGCCCAGGGTACGCAAGAATTTGAAGGCGGCACCGCTGACGGCAATAATTTGAGCTGGAATGTATCGATGACCCAACCTATGCCGATGGAACTGGAGTTTACCGCCGAAGTCGACGGAGATGCGATTTCTGGCAAAGTAAAGTTGGGCGCCTTTGGTGACGCTACCTTTGCCGGTACTCGGGCTTAAACACAATTCTCAGTCTCTCAAGGCGGTTCGTGCCATGAGGGGCTGAGAGCAAACTGCATAACAAGCGGTGGCGTTGAAATTTTGGACCAATTCGTGGTTTTGATCTAGGTTAAAACTCTGTTTCGCAACATCTGGTAGTATCAAATGATACTTTTTACTACGGCTGTACCCCAGCAGATAGGAGACATCAACATGAGTGAACAAGTCAAAGATCAGGCGTCCGAGCCCACACCTTTTCTGAGTCCTTTTCTTCGGCCCGATGCGCCGCCAGTGATTACGGATCCTTATTCTGTCCCGATCGAAGACATTAACGTGATCGATGGGCGGTTGTTTCAGCAAGATTTACACTGGGAGCATTTTCGGCGCCTAAGAGAAGAAGACCCTGTTCACCTAAATGAATCACCAGAGTTTGGACGCTATTGGTCGATCACGAAATTCGAAGACATCATGTTTGTGGATAAGAACCACGAACTGTTTTCCTCCGCTCATGGTATTTCTATAGGGCCACGAATCGACGCGGAAAAAGACCCAGAACAAATGGCCATCAGTAATTTTATCGCGATGGACCCGCCCAAGCATGACCTTCAACGAGCGACAGTGAGTGGTGCGGTTGCCCCTCCCAATCTTGCCAAGATGGAAGCGACGATTAGAGGTCGTACCCAAAAAGTCCTTGATAGCTTACCTGTGGGAGAGGCTTTTAACTGGGTGGACCTTGTGTCGATCGAATTGACAACCCAAATGTTGGCAACCTTGTTTGACTTTCCTTTCGAAGATCGTCGCAAATTAACGCGCTGGTCCGATGTCGCAACGGCGCCTCCGGGTACCGGTATTGTCGACTCCATGGAGCAGCGTCGCACTGAATTGATGGAGTGCCTTGAGTATTTCACCAGACTTTGGAACGAACGAATTGATCAAGAAGTGCCCGGCTCTGACCTTGTGTCAATGTTAGCTCACGGAAAAGACACCAAGGACATGAAGCCCTTTGAGTTTCTTGGCAATCTGATCCTGCTCATTGTTGGTGGTAACGATACAACTCGAAACTCCATGAGCGCCGGTGTGTTGGCGTTAAATGAAAATCCAGCGGAGTACGACAAACTCAGTGCGAAGCCTGAACTGATACCCAACATGGTGGCAGAAATTATCCGCTGGCAAACGCCGCTTCCTTATATGCGACGTACAGCCAATCAAGATGTCGAGATACGTGGTAAGCAGATCAAAAAAGGCGATCAGTTATTGATGTGGTATGTATCCGGTAATCGAGATGAGACCGCGATAGATCGCCCGGATGATTTTATTATCGACCGTGAGAAAGCGCGTCATCATTTATCATTTGGCTTTGGTATCCATCGTTGCATGGGCAACAGGCTCGCAGAAATGCAACTTCGCGTTTTATGGGAAGAAATATTACCCAGGTTCAAGAAGGTTGAAGTCATCGCTAAACCTGAAAGGCTGCTCTCAAGTTTTGTGCGCGGAATTACAGACCTCCAGGTCATAGTGCACCCGCACTAGCATTTGATAAGGACTGGCGGTCATCACTTAATTGAAGACCGCTGGATCTCTAATTTTAGGCGCCAAATTCATGCAGTCTCGTATCATCATCAGTATTTTGGTTCTGGGTTTTCTTCAGTGTTTGCTTTTATTGTTGATCGCCCTTACACCAACACCTGAGCAATTTTCTGCGGCATCCCATAGTCAGTTCACGGGTATGATGATCGGTCTAGATGGCGCGTCACGCTTGGCGCCGATCGAAGACTATGCCTTTTATTTCTATCTTGTGATGCTCGCGCAAATTTGCGCGATGGTCGCTCTAGGTGTGGTTCCAAACAAAAGAGATCCACTGTTCTGGGTCTCTCTATCAAGTTGTTTTGGCTTAGCAGCGGTTGTCTGGTGGCAAATGTTTTCGGCCTATAAAGCCTTTCTTGCAACCGGAGAAACAACTTTTGTAGCGGGCTTTCCGTTGGCGACCACCTGGCAGGTTTATGCAGTTTGGCTTGCGGGTCTGGGTCTGGTCGCTTTGTACGTCTTGGGTTTTAAGCGTTACGTCTGGTCGGATAAAGATCAACAGGCTTTTGACTCTCTAATCGAATCATCCATCTCCCGATAAACTTCGACATGAGGAACTGATGTGGAAGCATATCGGCAAGAAATTATTCTGTCAGCAATCCTGGTTTATATGGTGTTTTGCATCGCCGTTGGACTATGGGCAATGCGTAGAACCCATTCCTCCAGTGACTTTTTTATTGCCGGTCGTAGTCTCGGTCCAATGGTTGTCGCATTGGCTATATTTTCTAGCACGCTCTCTGGATTTGGCTTTGTCGGCGGCCCCGGCTTGGTCTACTCCCAGGGAGTCAGTTCCTTTTGGATGATCATCTTGTCAACGACAGGTTATGCCCTTGGCTTTTTCCTCGTCGCCAAGAAGATTCGAATGATGGCCGAACTGCGGGATGCCATCACCTTGCCGGATATCGTTGCGGCGCGGTACCGAAGTGAGGCCGTTAGATTCTTGATGGCGATCACGATTGTGCTTGGGGTCATGGGATATCTTGCTACCCAAATTCTAGCCATGGCAGTGGTCATGAAATCTCTGTTGAGTGGCACCGTCATGTTCGCTGATATTAGCCTGGTCACGTGCGTCACGGTCTCCTCGGCCGTGCTGGTGTTCTACTGTGTGACGGGTGGAATAATTGCTTCGGTTTATACCGATGTTGTTCAAGGCGCCATTATGATGGTTGCCGGCGTACTCATTTTGTACACCGCGACTCAGGTTTTTGAGGGGGGGTTTACCGAGGCGAGCAGTATCATCTTGAAGGATGATGCAGAAGCCATGATGCCCTTTGGTACGGCCGGTATTGTGGTCAGTCTTGGTTGGGCATTTATCT
>JBLHQQ010000178.1:0-6285 GCA_047625245.1 Candidatus Azotimanducaceae bacterium | reverse complement strand
GGGTTATGACAAGGGTAAACCCAACCTACAACAGATGAACCACATGAAGGACAACGTGAAACGCATGTTGGACCAGGGAGCCTGTGGTTTTTCTACCGGATTGATTTACCGGCCGGGAAAATGGAGTGACACGGAGGAAGTCATCGAACTCGCATCCCTCGCCGCTTCCCATGACGCACTCTACACAACACACATGCGCAACGAGGGTGACTACCTTCTTGAAGCGGTGGACGAAACCCTAACGATCGGTCGAGAAGGAAACGTCCATGTGCACATCTCTCATCACAAGTCTGCAGGTAAGAAAAACTGGGGCAAGGTAGTAGAAAGTTTAAAGAAGGTTGATGCAGCTCTGGCGGTAGGACAACGCATAACCCTGGATGTCTATCCCTACACCGCAGGCAGCGGTCGAATGATTGAATACTTCAACCTTGAAAACATTAATCAGGATCTAGCAGAAAATATTCGAATCGCAAGTTGCCCGGCTTTCCGTGACTACGAAGGCAAGATGGCTGTTGATATCGCTGCGGCAGAAGGCCTCCCCGTGACAGAGGTGATTCATAAAATACTGACGGCGCCGAAAGGTGATCGGACCATCTGCATTCAATTTATCATCGACGAGGCGGATGTTGAAACCAACCTCGCCCATGCCGATATGATGGTGGGCTCCGACGGCATCCCCGATCTAAATGGCTCACCTCACCCTCGGCTTTTTGGTACATTCCCAAGAGTGCTTGGGCACTATGTTCGTGAACGAGGACTGATGTCACTCCCGGAAGCGATTCGCAGAATGACCAGCCTCTCCGCCGAAACATTTGGCATGAAAGACCGGGGCAAGATTCAGGTCGGTTATTTCGCCGATCTGATGCTGTTTGACCCCGATACGATTATTGACACGGCCAGTTACGATGACCCTAAACAGGAACCGATTGGTATCGATATGGTGATCGTCAATGGTCAGATCGCTCTAAAACAAGGCAAACATCTCGGAGTCGGCAGCGGTGCCATGTTGCGCTACAGACGCTAGGGTCAAATGAAGTATCTTGTCACCGGCAGTAGCGGCCATCTGGGAGAAGCACTGGTTCGCACCCTGACCGCCCTCAGACATGAGGTCGTTGGTATTGATGTAAAACCATCGAAGACCACCACCCTGGTAGGTAGCATCGCGGATCGTGGATTTGTCGAGAAGACGATCCACAATGTTGACGCCGTATTGCACCCCGCAACCCTACATAAACCCCACGTAGTCACCCACAGCTACCAGGACTTCGTTGAGACCAATATAAGCAGTACCCTGAATTTGCTAGAAAGTGCCATCACCGCTGGCGTCAGCAGATTTGTCTTCACCAGTACCACCAGCGCCCATTTGGCAGCGCTGGACAAGCAGTAGCCATCAGGCTTAAATTACATCACGCTCAATCTCTCAAAAGAGGACCTATGGAAACCACGCCACATCCAATGGATGAATTTCCGGTCCGACAACTTCGCTTCAATTTCGACGATGTGACCGATCACAACCCTATTTGGAGCAAGAGCAGCCCCGAATTTGCCATGTTTATCAACTCACTCGGAGTCCATGTTCCTCACTTCGAACGATTTTTGGTGAAGGTCATGCGAGAGTACCGAGACGACCTAAACGACCCAAAACTGACTCAAGACGTCAAAAATATTATCGGTCAGGAAGCACACCATGCCTTCAATTTTCTCAAGTGGAACCAACATCTAGGCAAACGCTATCCAGGCATCGTCGAACTCGACCAACATGCAAAAAGCTATTTCGAAGCACAACTCAACCAGGATAAACGATTCAAAGTCGGTTTCACTGCTGGCTATGAAACCTTTACCTTTCTTGCGGGTATTATCATCCTTGACCGCTATGAAGAACTTATGGCGGATGCTGACCCTGTGATCAGGGCTCTCTGGATATGGCATCAGGTCGAGGAAGTTGAGCACGGCGCTGTGGCGTTCGAGTTCTACGAGGCATTCTTCAAAGAATACGAATGGTATCGAAAGTGGATGGTATTCCGCGCCTTTGGCCACATCAGCTGGGAAACTTGTAAATCCTATGCCCAGATGCTCAAAGTAGAAGGCTATTACAAATCGCCGACTAAAGCGTTTAGGGGTTGGAATTTCTTCTTGGGCTTTGCTTGGGATCTCGCCTACTCCGCCATTCCAGTGCTTGCTCGAGGCTACCACCCACGTAATCATCCCATCTGCACTTTCGAACAAAACCCAATTGCCATCGCCTGGCGGGACTATTATGAGGGTGGTAATGATGCACAATTTCTTACCGATGAAGTCATGGCGAAACTCATGCGCTAGATCTTCCTAACAAAAATAATAAGGGACGATATGGACTCTACAGAACGTTTAAGCCACAAGGTTATAGGACACGCCATGCTCGTGCTGCTAGTTGGCTTATTATCAGGACTCGGCTTGGTATTCTCACTACTCGATGCAGTTACGCTTTGGCCGCTACCAGTTTGGGAAGTCTCCATTCCTGGTTCGACAAGAGGATGGCAAGCTGCCCATGTCGGGGGAATCCTAAATGGCGTCATGATCGCAGGCGTGGCAGTACTGATGACCAAACTCTCCCTGACCGGCAAACGAGCGCTTTGGGTCGGCTGGGGCATGATCATTACCGGTTGGGGTAATACAGTCTTCTACTGGGCCGGTAACTTGTCTGCGAATAGAGGACTATCCATGACCGAAACGCCGTTTGGCACTGGGGATATCTGGGGAGGACTGGCATTTATGGGCGGAGGCATTGCGATGGTATTTGCGATCACTGCTAGCATTTTATTGGCACTTGCCGCTTTCGAAAAAGCTCGCGGATAACTCAACTATAAGGTGCCAAATCAGTTCTTCTGCTGCGCTAGAACATCAGCCAAACGACCGCCAAGGATAGCGCTAATGTTGAAATTGAGCTGAGCCACGATGTTGGGAAAGAACTTCAAATCTTTTTGCATACGGTCATAGTCAAAACGTAACGCAGACACCGCTGTGGTAGCGGTCACATCGGCAGTTCGCTCAATCGCGCGAATATATCCAACCTCTCCAATAATTTGACCGGGTACCAACCGCGCTAAAACTCGCTCAACGTCGCCATCCCGCCGCACCACGTTCGCCTCTCCATCCAGTAGCATAAACATGCTTCGACCCATCGTGCCCTGCTCTACCAGCTTTTCTCCTGGCAAAAATTCATTCAGTTCAGAAATCAGAATCGCCTTGCGACGCTGGTAGCTGCTCATGTCTTTAAACAACGGGCTCTGATCCAGCACCGAATCATCTATCTGGATAGAAATAATCTGATATAGACCGACGAGTCTAATTCTCGCCATGATGATTGGCGTAATCAGTAAATTAGCAAAGATTGAAATTAACATCGTGGCGGCTGCTAGAGCACCAAACTGCGCCACAACAGTAAAGTTAGAGAACAGCAATATGCCAAAACCAAAGGAAAGCGCCAAACTAGAAACAATCAGCGGCGTTGCCACCTCTTTCACAGCTTGATTCACTGCACTCTGATAGTCAGAGGTCGATCGGCAAAGTTCATTGTATCGGGCCAATAAGTGGATCGTACCGTCAATCGCTATCCCGACGGCAATAACCGCAACCATGGCTGTACCAGGATTAAGCGGAATTCCCAAAAACCCCATAATGCCAAACATCAGCATGATGGGCATCAATGATGGCACCAAGGCGATTGCACCACCTTTGAAAGAGGTAAACATTATCGACATCAGGATAAAGATCAGCGCCAACAACAATCCAAGCGCTTTGACCTGAGAAATCATCAAATCCTCGGCGGCCTGATTGACCATCAAATTTTCTCCGATGATGTTGGCATCAATGTCTGATCCTGCAATCTGCTTGACCGCCATGTCCAACTCCTGAATATACTGATTCAAGGTGTTGGAATCACTGATGTTGTGCCGAACAACAATGTTCGCCCGACGATAATCATGACTGACGTAACTTTCCAGCTCACTGCGATGGAAGAACAATAAATACTGGGCCACCATCTGTCTCGACTTAGGCAAACTGAGCTGCGCGAACTCTCCTTGAATTTCTCGATTCACATACTTCAAATGGTCCGCAAGCGATAAACTGTTATCAAAGACTTCTTGCTTACTCATAAAATCCTGTATCTTCTCGAGCTTCTCGAGATTGCTGGGTTCAAGGAACGCCTTGTCGTCTTTAGATTCAAGGGCAATAAAGAACACCTTAATGCCGGCCAGCTCCTTATGGATCTGTAAGGTTTCCTGAACCAATGGCCGGTCCTCAGGGAAAAAGGACATCGGATCGTTGGTCACGTAGAGGTGCGATGCCTGGTAGGTAAAAAACGCACAGAGAGCTCCGGTCAATACCAATGTGTAAATAGGGAACTTGTCCTGGGAAATTCGGAAAGTTTTGATAATTCGATCCGGCAAATTATTCTTATATAACTCGTCTTGCTCTTGCTCATCTGACATATTCTTGGGACCAAACTGCAGCAGCAAAAGTGGCACAACCAGAATGGTGATAATGCCATTCGCAATAATGGCAAATGTCGATGCCACCGCAAAATTCTGAATCAAACCGATGGTGCTAAATAGATTGGCGGCAAAGCCTAGCGCTGTTGTGAGTACCGTCAGCAAAAGCGGCATGCCCGTATGCTTCGCCATATATCGAATCGCACGTCGTCTTGGATCGTCTTCCTCCATATCAACATTAGGCTCAATACCGCTTGATAATCCGCGAAAGAAAGCCGCCATAATGTGAGTATCTTCGGTCGAGCCAATCACAATAATCAGCGCGGGAATCATGGCGCTCAAAATATTGAGCGGAACACCGATCCATCCTAATAAGCCAAAGGTCCAAACAATGGTCAGAGCAGACGTGATGACCGGCACGGCTGCTGCGAGTATGTTGCGCATGAAAAACAATATGGATGCGATCAGTACAAACGCTGAAAGAGGGCCAAGGATTGTAAAATCTTGTATTAGACTAGTACGCAGTTCGGCGTTTACTCTCGGCGGGCCCACCTGGAACGCTTTACTAAAATCACTGCGATGGGATGCAACGGCAGCCTCAATACCTTTGTAGACCTCATCATCGAAATCTTCTTCCTCTTGGCTGTCCTCTACGGTCAGAATCATGGCGGTCACACGGCCATTTTCCGAAAAGAGGTTACCCACATAGAGTGGATTACCCAGAGCTCGACGCTTGGCCGCATCTACCGCCTCTGGCGTTTGCGGGACTCGCTCCATCACGGCCTCGGCCTTCACCGAAGTTTTGCCATTAACAGTTTGGCCTCGAATAGTCCGCAGATTAAATAAACTATCGACACGACTAACGTGTTCGATCCGCTTCAACTGACTATAGAGTGATTCAAGAGCGGTTAGTTTTTCAGTTGTCCAAAGTGATTCGTCCTCAATATAAATGATCGTTTTGTTATCTGAACCAAACTCACCCATCACTCTTTGATAGACAAGTCGAGCAGGATCATCACTTGGGATCAAACTATCAAAACTAGTATCAACTTCTAGCTTAGTCAGGCCAAAACTCGCGACCACAGTTATGGCCGCGATAATCGACATGACGATACCGCGGTAGCGAACACCCAACAAATATATGGATGAGATCATGGTTCTTTCTCTCCCATCAACTCTGCCTCAGCAGCCTCGTCCGGGAGCTCATTGTTCAACCCCTCAACCCGACTATATCGATACAGATATTCCGTTGTGAAGACTTCGTTTGGTACATAATCTTTAGAAAAAATGCGTCGGTCTATTTTGATCAGAGTCTGGTGATCGTTCTGCAGATTTTCCATAAGAAGCATATTGGCCCGCCACATATCCCCAAACACCTGAGCCATATCGTGATGACTCTGGCGCTTTCGCACACGGCCCAGGTCGTCATAGTAGTCAGTTCTAATTAGATAAAGGTTCTCTTGAGAAATAAAATGTCGCCGTAATGCCATTTGGTCCGGTGTACTTTGTTTGCCAAAGACATCGACCACGCTATACATCTTGTTGTTGATTAACTCGTCACGTTGACGCCGATAATCGTAGTCCTCTAGCCTCTCGCCAGTGAGATTTTCAACTGAGAAATCTGTTCCGAGAAAATTTGCATCCCCTGCTTCGCCAGAATTTTCCACCATGCTCTCACCGAGCGCAGGTAAATAAATCGATTGTCGAGTTTCTCCCTCTGCATTCCTTTCTGCTAGCACAGCCACCCCTTTGACATCCTTAGGAGATTCAAACAACAGCAGAATCTTTTGCAATAGGTTCTCTTCAACTCGTG
>JBLHQQ010000177.1:0-6298 GCA_047625245.1 Candidatus Azotimanducaceae bacterium | reverse complement strand
GTCTGCCAAATACCCGTCACCGTGTCATAGTCGATGGGCCATTTTGTGGTACCCGCTTGTTTACCTCGAGGCTGAGTCCAGGAGATATCATCGGCAACCCGCACGGTGAGACGATTGTTTCCCTCAAAAAGGGCATGGGTAATATCTAAATTAGTGGGCCCATAGCCACCACGATGCTGACCCACTTCATATCCATTCACAAACACTCGGGCCCAGTGGTCACAGGCGCCTATGTGCAACAAGGTCTGCTGTTGCCAGTCCGCTGGAACCTCAAAACAACGCTCGTACCAGTGAACGGGGCCGGGGGTTAGATTGTGTACCTCAGATGCCTCTGATTCTATTGGGTATGGCACGAGGATCTGAGCCGAATAGTCGCGACCCAAATACCAACGTTCGTTCAGGCCAACATTCAATGGATCAGCTTCGTAATGCCAGTGGCCATTTAGATTCAGCCACTGCTCACGGGTGAGTATGGGTCGTGGATATTCTGGTCTTGGTAAACCCATTCGTTAATCCTAAACTGTTGTTGCGACCCGAAATCCGCCGTCAGGACTGGACACCGATACTCTTATCTTCAACGGGTTTTATGCCACATCCACAGACCACTTAGTACCATCAACACTAATAGTATCCCGATGAGATCAGTAAAGAGCTTTCCTGGCAGCCCAATCACAACGCCGCTATGGACATCAAGAATGAACTGTTGCCAGGTCACGGACTCACCCAGCAGGTATTCCGTCGGTACCGATATCCAATCAACAACGCTTGTCTGCCCATCAAACGGCGATGGAGACAGCTGCAACGACATTAGATCGAGGGACAGCCACCTTGAATCCGCAAGAACCAAAAACTCGGTGCCGGTGCTGTGAATCTCTGTGATATTGGCCGGTAATCCTAGCGCGCCATCGACTCTCTCAATCAACTCGAAGCCTGGCGTGAGGAGAATCAACTCTTCATCGCACAGCGCCACTTCCTGATCGTCTAATGATGCCCAGTCTTGCAATCTGTTACAGGGACTAATCGCTGTCCTGTCGACGAAAAGATTTCCGCCCAGGCTATAAAAAAACTGATCTGAACTTTGTATTCCGAGCACCTCGTTCGAACCGAGGTAGAGCCTCGCAATCCAACCAGGAACATAGTTTTTGTCAAGGCCAATCTCATCAGAGTGATTCAATGCAATACCTGTGATCGCAATCAAACACACGAACAATGCAAGCGCCACCCCAATCCGCCGGTGCAGTTTCTGAGAAAAAGTTAACTGCCTGGTCAAAGCCATTTAAAGACTCACAATCTGTTTATGCAGAAAAAGTGCAAAGCGACTGACATTGGAAACGGCACGCACACTTAAGGTTGCCCCGGAGATGCCGTTAATGCGCTCACTTAATCGACCATTGGATCGCAAAAACAAACCGTTGAACTGATTGGTGAAAAATGGATGCCGCACTTCTCCGCCCCGGGATTCTCGATAGGAGAGAATTTTAACATCCTGAATCTCATTATTGACAATGACCACACCAATCGTGATGGGCTGTTCCTTGCCAATTTCATCAAGTACCCAGGCTGTCCGATCACCCGCTACCCAGTAGCGTAATCGCAAAGATCGATAAGAGTGACCTAGCAGTTTTTTTGCTGCTTGCTGGTGAGGCTCTTTGAGCCAAAGGTTTTGCACTGCCGGCTCCGCGTCGAAGCTACTGGCAACAAACTCCTCTGCGGTAAGGTAAACCACCGCACTGGCAAAAGGCGCGTGGAGAAGACACAGAGACAACAAAACAGTTGAGCCAACAAGACTCAACCGCTTCATCGTAAGCTTACTTGTCACAAGCTTAGAAGCTATAACCTACTCCTAGATTAAACCCGTCAATGTCGGTGCCGTTATCATTATCCTGACGCTGGTAATCCGCTTTGATCACAACGTTATCGTGCAGCCAGTAACTAACTCCGAAATCAAACTGCTTACGCTCATCACTGGCGCTGCTGCGACCCGCCATCAAATCATAGCCGCCGTATCGTAAGAATAGCCCAAGGCCGTTTTCAAAAGTATAAGATGGCTCTAGGTACCAGCCAGTTTGTACGTCGCTGCCTGGATTCAACAATTCAATTTCATCATCCAGAGACCAGGATGCGTAAAGCGCTCGCATTTCAAAACCACCGCGCTGATAGCTGAGGTTGGTTTCAAACAGCAAACCACTAATTTCACCAATACCAACACCGTCTGCGTCACTTTGTGCCATATCGCTCTGATACTGCACAGAGGTATTCCATTGAAGCCCAGGGTATGCGGAATATCGTAGCCGAGCTGTATACGCCAAACTATCAGCATTTGCCTCGGCAACCTTCTGCCGGCCAGATCGAATACTGGACCGTTTGCTTGCACTGGTGTTGTCGGTGTCCAGGTTCAATCCTGAGTGCATCGCCACGTCATAACCCCAGCCAGGCGCGATTTCACCACTCAAACTAACGCCTGCTTCCCACCAGGTAGACGGCAGAATATTTTTTTCAACGTTGTTTCGCTCAACACCAAAAAAAGTATCAGGCTCGTGAGTTTCGTTAAGTAGTCCAACCGGCAGTAAAAACAAACCTAACTTGGCGTGGTGATTGTCAGCGTAACCCCATTGAATAAATGCCTGCTCAACTTCCACTTCTCCAGGTTTGCCTTCACCCGCCAACGAATGTTCAACCTCTAGTTCTGAATGAAAAGCCAATGTATCGGAGAACTGGTGAGAGAAAAGCAGGACAAACCGATGAAAGTCGATCTCGTCACCATTATCTAGATTGTTGTAATGAAGCTCGCCGTAACCACCGATAGTTGTGCCGGGGTCAGACTCGGTGAAGCTCGCAGAACTGACGGCCGCGACGGTGTTCTCGATCGCGATCTCAGCCTGCTGCAGCTTGGATGATTCTTGGCTGAGTTGAATTTGAGTTGCTTCCAGTTGATTTTGACTGGTCGCTAAACTGGCTTCGAGCTGCTCAATTCTGACCTGTTGTTGTTGGACTATCTTCCAGATCTGATCGAGATCTGGCGTCTCTGCTTTGGCGCCGACCATCGTTACACTACAAAATATCAGGGCGATGACTGACGGGAATCGTAAAATCTTCATGGGACCTCTGGTGCCTTTAGTGAAAGCGGAAATAGTACAGAGACACATATGTAATTGAAAATTATTACCATTCAGATAGCTATTAGCAAGCCGGGCTTAGGTTCAATAGGCTCTAGCCTAGTTCGAAAGCCTTTCTCACCATATTGCGCAGCTCGATGCCTTTGAAAGGTTTCTTCAATAGAGCGCCAGGCAGATCATCTCCACCCACAATCTCTGGCGAATAACCCGAGATGAAAAACAGCGGGACTCCTGGCTGGAGTTGACGAATCTGTTTGGCGGCATTTTGTCCATCCATCACGGGCATCACGACATCGAGGATGACGAGACTAATATCATTCTTATTTTCTCGGAACTTCCTTACCGCCTGATCACCATTTTCAGCTTCCAATGTCTTGTAACCTGCTTGCTGCAACTGCCGACAGGCAAGCAACCTCACCTCTTCACTATCGTCGGCCACCAGGATCACGCCACGCGCTGCACTTTTTTGCTCTCCTTGAGTTTGAGAGTCGCCCGTAATTTCAGTTACTGCATCTGCTGGGAGTGCCGGTAAGTAAATACAAAAATTTGTGCCCGTACCCAGTTCAGAAGCCGCTGTGATCACACCATTGTGCTGCTCTATAATGCTGTAACAGTTCGCTAGACCAAGACCCGTACCTTCACCAGGTTTCTTGGTTGTGTAGAAGGGGTCAAAAATACGCGCTAACTCCTCGCTGTCCATTCCCTTGCCATCATCTCTAACCTGAAGACAAGCGTAGGAGCCAGGTATAAGCCCTGGTCGTAATCTGCAGAAGGCGGCATCGAGCTCTACCGTCTCGATGATAAGGTCGATTTGGCCTTCGGATTCGATGGCATCCCGACCGTTAAAGCAGAGGTTTAGAGCCACCTGCTCAATCTGGGTTGGATCAGCTCTAACCATCAGTGTTGAGTCCGAAGCCTGAAGATTCAATCTAATAGACTGCGGAATCGTTCTACCCAGTAAACCCAGCAAATCATCCATCAGCGCATTGAGGTCAACCACCTGACGCTGCGACACTTGTTGCCGTGATAAGCCAGACAGCTTTTTCGTTAGCTGCATTGCATTCTCCACAGCGCTTCGAACTTTAACCAGTAATGCAGAAGGATTCTCAACACGATCCGGCCGATCAATAAGAAACTCAAGATTGCCGAGCATTACCTGTAAAAGATCATTGAAGTCATGGGTAACAGCACCCGCCATCTCGCCGATGGCTTTCATTTTATCGGTATGGGCGATTCGTTCTTCAAGCGCTTTAACGTCTGTGACGTCTCGCCCGACAGCCGTGATAGCTTCAAGTTTTCCACTAACACCTAGAACCCCCTGATTTGACCATGCCAACCAGCGCCAACCAGACTTGGTCATCGCTCTTTGCTCGTGATAGCTGCGGTGGGGCGGGTTGACCAGGCCCGCAAGAGAGGTCTGCGTATGAGCTCTGTCATCCTCATGAACAAGAGGCATAAATTTTTGATTGAGCAATTCCGCCTCTGACTTGCCAAAAATTTTACAGTAGCTCGGACTGATATAGAGGAACTCACCCTCCATGTTCACCTTAACCACCATGTCACTCTGATTCTCGACCAGGAGCCGATAGACCTCCTGATTATCGCGCAAAGACTGTTGCTGCTTCAGTAGCCTAAGAACGACAACGTACATAGATAAAACCAGAGCAAGCACGATCAAAAACAATATGTTCATCACCGAATCGCGTTGCGTCGTAAGCAAATGTTCGTCTGGTGCAAAAATCAAGATCCAGTCTTTGCCTGCAATATCGATCGATATCGTCAATTGTTGTGGCCAAGGTCGCGGCGAAGCCGATTGTGCGTAAACCAGCGTTCCATCCGATTCAGTCACAGCAAAGCGGAAGTTGCGTTTTAGCTTTTGTTCTGACAGACAGGTTTCCATCAGGTCGACGGTACGAAACACGCCATTTACATAGCCTAACGTTTGGTCGTCAGAGCCCACAATTTTTTTGTAAAGCGCAAATCCCGTTCCAGCTTGAAGCAGTTCAATCATCTCAGTTCGAACAATTTCGGTCGTTGACTCTGCCTCCTGAACGCTCGCGCGAACCGAGGCACTCTTGTTCTGCGCTAGGTTCTTTCCCAGGGCATTAAGATTGGGTTCAACCGGGTAAACCTGCCGGATCATCCAATTTGCATCGACAAAATTTAGTGCCTGAATCCCCGGCAAAATAGGATATAGAACAGAGGCGTGGTCGCTCCAGCTGTCTTCAATTTGACTGCTCGACTCCCACCCCAAGGACGCCAAACGATCCACAAGATTGACTCTTGACTGAACGCAGGCGGATAAACGCAATCGAACCTGCTCGGCGGCGACCTCGTTCTCAACTCGATATTCATCAATTTCTGCTTGATTGCTGGTCCTATAAAGCAGTGCCAGCAGGCCCAGCGAAGCAATGAGGACCAAAGTGGAGAACAGATTGTAATAGCGAATCATGAGCGGGTGTCATTTGCGGACGAAGGAGGTGGAAGCGGTTCTTGGCAGGTTTTGCAAGGTTATCTGACTCCCATAGCGTAGTCTACATGAGTCGCTGGCACCCAAAGTCACGTGCCATTAGAATGATACTTAAAATCGAGCCCTAGGCGACGATAGATCCAACCAGCGGACAACCATCAATGGTGATGCGATGCATTTCTCTGCGCATACCCTGATAGTCATTTTGTGCAAAGTGCCATGTCGCGCGATTGTCCCAAAATGCGATTGATCCTGGATGCCACTGGAATCGACCTATGTTCTTTTCCAATATACATTGGCTAAACAAATAACTTAGCAAGGGCATAGACTCTTCTCGGCTCCAGCCTTCGAAGTTCAACGTGAACGCGCCGTTCACGTAAAGCGCTTCTTTGCCGGAAAGAGGGTGGCGAATCACAACAGGATGAACCGGGTCGGTAAGACTTTCGGCTACCTCGGCATTACCAATCCTATCCCCAGCGAATTCATCCTTCTCATCGTACCCTTGCCCTGCGCCGAACACATGCTGCGCCGAATGTACGGCGTTCAACCCTCTCAGGGTCTGCTTAAGACCTTCAGACAAACCATCAAACGCGTCATACATGCTAACAAACCAAGTGTCACCGCCACTCTCGGGCAGCACCTTAGCAACCAATATGCTGCCCATGGCGGGATCTTGATCATAGGAGTGGTCCGTGTGCCAGCCACCCCCAAT
>JBLHQQ010000176.1:0-6312 GCA_047625245.1 Candidatus Azotimanducaceae bacterium | reverse complement strand
CTAACGATGACTATATGGGTCCCGCCGACGTCATCGCAAAGTTTGGCGTCGCGCCAGGTCAAATTGCGGATTACCTGGCTCTGGCTGGAGATAGCGTAGACAACATTCCGGGTGCGCCCGGTATTGGTGCTAAAACTGCGGCTCTGTTAATCCAGAAGTTTGGTTCGCTGCAAGCCTTGCTGGAGAACCCTGGCGCGGTAGAAGATAGCGGGCTGCGTGGTGCCAAACGTTTGTCTAAGATCATCGCCGAGAATATCGAACTGTTGATCTTGTGCCGGCGTATAACTGAGATTCATTGTGCGGTACCCATGGATGTTACGATTTCAGATTTGGTGATCCAATCGCCTGATAAGGCGGGTTTAGTGGAATTTTGCGATCAGATGAAGTTCTCCGGGCGCATGAAAGACCGATTGATCGCCAGATCCGAATGAAAATCGCACTGGTCGTTAACCCGCTAGCAGGCTTAGGTGGCCCAGCAGGACTCAAAGGTTCTGACAGCGCAGATACGGAAGCGATCGCCCGGGACAGAGGCGTCACCAGTCGAATTGCAGAACGCCTGCAACCGGTGCTTAACATCATCCATGGCTGCAATATCGAATGCATCACGGTACCGGGCTGGCTTGGAGAAGACTGGTGCCGGAATGCAGGCATTGTGCCTCAAGTGCTACCAATGAAGGTTTCTGAGCACACAACAGCGGCTGATACTCAGACGGCGGTAAGCCTCCTTCAGAGTCATGCGCCCGACCTTCTGTTGTTTGCAGGAGGTGATGGTACCGCCCGGGATGTATTGGATAGCGCTGATTCGGCCCAGGTAGTGCTCGGTTTGCCCTGCGGTGTAAAAATGCATTCCGGTGTTTTTGCTAACAACCCTGCTGCTGCAGCAGAAATCATTTCTCAAATGTCGTCGGGCCAATTGTTGACGGTTTCTAGAGGAGAAATTAGAGATATTGATGAAAGAGCCTTTCGAGAAGGAATTGTTCGGGCTAGTTACTATGGTGAGATGTGGGTACCAGAAGCCTTACGTTACATACAGCAGGTTAAGTCCGGCGGTAAGGAAGTTGAAGCGCTGGCTGTCGAAGAGATCGCGGCTGACGTTGTTGAGCATCTGGACGCTAGCTGTACCTATTTTATAGGGTCTGGATCGACCACCGCGGCGATTATGGGTCAATTGCAATTAACCAACACATTGCTCGGTGTCGACGTCATCAAAAACGGCGAGGTACTGATTTCAGACGCCTACGAGGCGCAACTGTTTGAGCTGGCTGCAGCGGCTCAGTGTAAAATTGTGGTCACGGTGATTGGTGGCCAGGGCCATCTATTTGGTCGAGGCAACCAACAGTTGAGTGCTCGGGTTATCAGGGCAGTGAGGCCGGAGAATATTATTGTCGTCGCGACCAAATCTAAACTCGAAGCGCTTGCCCATGGCATTGTGGTCGATACCGGTGACGAAACTTTGGATCAGTCTCTCGCTGGATTCATCAAAGTGGTAACGGGATATGAAGATGCAGTGCTTTGCCCAGTTCGTGCTTAGGCGCGAAGGATTTAGCTCACCACCTTCTTAATCGAAATTAAACAACCACTCTGAACGGCTCAATTCCTCCACTGGCTGCAGACTGACAACATTACCTGTGGCACTTTCGGTTGATTCAAATAGCGCCAGGATCAGTTCCTCGGTGGCTTGGGTCAAGATTAGAAATCCGCCGTATAGGTCGGGCTATGCAGGCCATACTCGTCAGGATCATTCACACCAGCGACTTCGTCCACATACAGAGCTGCCCGGGTGGGGAGGTGGGTATAAAGTATGTGCAAGATATTTGCGATGTGACGATAGAAGTTTTCAATATTGATATCTACCATTCGCGCGGTATAGCCTCGACTTTAATGGTTTTCAGCAGGTTAGAAATCTGATTGACATGTTATGTCAAAGCGATAAACTGAATTTGTCGGACATATTATGTCGAGAGCATGTCGAAAGCATGTTAAGAGTGGGGTTCTACATGAATTTAAGTGATCTGGCTTTGCGTATCACCGATATGGCGCGCTATGACGGCTATACGTTGGAGTGCCAACCGATTCCAGGCATCGCTGATGTGATCCAGATTACTGTTCAAGGCTTTGAGGAACTCCCAGCATTTGTTTCATTCACCGACTCTCAGCTGCTGTGCATCACCAATTTATTTTTGGAAAGTGAAGTTAACCCCAGTAGTCGGGGCAAAATGCTAGAGGAAATGCTGGAGCTGAATATACCCATGCCACTCTCGGCTTTCTCCAAACTGGGAGATCGGTTTGTGATTTTTGGATCCCTGTCGATTCACTCTAGCCTTGAAGATATTTGTCATGAAATTGTCACGCTCACAGAGAATGCCGTTGAGGCAATTGATGCGTTAAAGGACTATCTGGTAGACCCGATGGTCGTTGAGGAGGGTGTGCGATGAATGTGCTGAAGCGAATTATCGATGCCGTTCGAGGTGGTGCTCTTGGGATCGCAGAACTTGTTTCCGATGCCAATGGGATCGCAGCGCTTGAACAACAGCTATTTGAGGTTGAGGATAATCTCAATCAAGTCAAACACGAACTCACGGAAGTCATGGCCAAGCAGATGCGCGCGAGCCGGGAAATCGCGGGCCTTCAGATCTCCATTAGCGAAAAAGAAACCGAGGTCAGTGCTGCCCTTGATCGCCTGGATGAAGCCGAAGCGTTAAAAATCGCAGAGAAAATATCTGCTCTGGACAAAGACTTAGAATCACAACAGCAGGTGCATACTATTTTCCTCGGACACGTGGCCAGACTCAGAGCGCTTGTCAGTAAGACAGAGCGTCAAGTAAAGGACTATCAGCGGCAGCTGCATATGGTCAAAACCACAGAGAGTCTGCAAAAAGCCAGCACTGCAATTGCCGAGAACTTTTCCGCCAACAAGGGGAAGATGCATTCTGCCCGAGATTCACTCGACCTTATTCAACAGCGTCAGCAACGATCTCTTGATTTACTTGAAGCGGAGGCAGAACTAAACCAGGAAACAGAGGACAAGACTCTAGATGAGCGTCTAGAGATGGCTGGTATTAGTGATGCAACGATCAGTGCCCAGGCTGTTCTGGATCGTATTAGGTCACGTCGATCATGACCTCACTCTGGTAGAAACACGATGTCGACCTCTGACAAATGGAACAGAGAAAAACAGGCTGCCAAATCTGTCCAGGTAGCATTTGATCTTGGTCATGATGTCAGTTATCGAATCCGCGCCGAAGCGCTTCAGCGTGGAATCAACCCACCCGACAGAATCCGCGAAATATTAAGCCTACCCGTCAGCAATAAACCCATTCGTCCGAGGCTATCAATCTCATTAACAGACGAAGATTTCGATCTGCTGGCGGAAGCGTTTGATGTGGATGTATCTGATAGACTCCGAATTCGACAATTAGCAGCGGAAAAGCTCATTGAGCATCTCGCCTCACGTAATTCTTCTGAATAAGTCATATGCTGCGGATTAAGAGCGATCTGCTACGGCGGCGTCGTCGCGAAATCACTTCGATGATGAGCCGATCTGATCGAAGTAGAAAGTTATTCCAATTGCTCTTGATTCTGTTGGCGCTGGCTGCGGCCAACGTCGTTGGCATGATGTACTTTGAAGGCCTAAATCTTTGGGATGCTGTTTGGTTAACGATGACCACGATTACGACGGTGGGTTATGGCGACTATGCTGCTCAGACTGTTGGTGGTCGGCTCACGACCATTGTTTCTCTATATATTTTTGGGATATTCCTGTTGGCGCAAATTGCCGGTGAATGGATTGATTTGCGGCTCGATCGAAAAGAACGTATGCGCAAGGGACTATGGAGTTGGAACATGAATAACCACATTCTTATCATCAACACACCGGATACCAATGGTGATCGTTATCTCCAGTTGCTAGTTGAACAGATTCAGAATTCTAAAAGTCTGGCAGAGCATCCGATTCAAGTATTTTCAGGCAATTACCCAGATGGGCTTCCCGATGAGCTTGTTAAAATGGGCGTTGTACTTCACCAGGGTGCACCTGAAGGCCGGGGGCAGCTCAGTTCGGTTAATATTGAGTCCGCAGCCTTTATTGTGGTGTTAGCGGTGGATTCTATAGATTATCGGTCTGATTCAATCACACTCGATATTCTGGACCGAATGAAGCATTACAAACTGTCTGGGTATGTGATTGCAGAATGCCTTCAGGATGATAATCGTAGCCGGCTCCGCCAGCATGGCGCCGACGCTGTTATTCGCCCGGTTCGCGCCTATCCTGAGTTGTTGGTCAGGGCGATGGCGGCGCCAGGAACTGAAACCATTCTAGAAGATTTGTTCAAGCATGAGGGTGTTCATTCAAGACGCTATGATGTGGATATTCCTAAGCAGCCTTGGGGGAAATTGGCAGCTAGAATTATGCTTGAGGGCATGGGTACGCCACTTGGCTATGTCAGCCGAGAGGGTAGCATCGTGACGAACCCTATCGCAGATGAAGAGATTTCCGGTAATGCACTGTTTATGATGGTGAGCCATGACCGCATCACCGAGCAAGATCGTGTTCAAGAGGTGGTTGCCAATAGTTGATCCGATATGCGCGCTTTTCTTAGTAGGTTTCAACGCTCAACCTTTTCTGCGCTAAAGGCAGTTCTGATTTTGGTCGGTGTCATTTGGCTAGTTGAGATTCTCAACAATTTGATTGGGCATCGGTTAAACGTTTTTGGTATCTATCCAAGAAGGGCCGAATCGCTGCCGGGCATATTGCTTTGGCCGCTACTTCATAGCGGATTCGGACACCTGATGATGAACACCACACCGTTACTGGCAATGGGCTTTTTTGTTGCCCTTCGAGGTGTTCGCCCGTTCATAGTCTGTAGCCTATTTATCCTGCTTGTGGCGGGTCTTGGAGTTTGGCTTTTTGGTCGTGATGCTTTTCATGTCGGAGCGAGTGGTCTGGTGTTTGGATACTTTGGCCTACTAGTTGCTTTGGCCTGGTTTGAACGAAGTTTTCTGACCTTCTCTATTGCCTGCCTTATGATTTTTTTCTATGGCGGTATTATCTACGGGGTGCTACCTCGCGATGAGTTTGTGTCCTGGGAAGGGCACCTGTTTGGGTTGATTGCAGGCGTCATGGCTGCGAACCTGTTTGCCAAGAAAACGACTCGAAAAAGGAGATAGCTTGTGCCAGTGCGTCTTGGTGTCATTGGTCTTGGCAATATGGGTACTGCCCATTGCAGGACGATCGAATCGATCAGTGATATCGATCTGGTTGCTGTCTCAGATATCCGGCGAGTCAGGGTTGATAAGTTAACTGAGCGTTATCGTTGCGTCGGCTATGATGATCCTTTTGCATTAATAGGGTCCGGTCGCTGTGATGCAGTGTTGATCGCAACGCCCCATTACGATCATACCCCTCTGGGTATTGCAGCGCTAAAACGGGGTCTGCATGTGCTAGTGGAAAAGCCAATCTCGGCTCAAAAATCCGATTGTGAAAAACTCATCAAGGCCCACCGCAATCCGAATCAGGTATTTGCGGCGATGTTTAACCAGCGAACCAATCGTCACTACCAAAAAATCCGCCAGATGATTGAGGATGGTTCATTAGGCAACGTTCGGCGATTTAGTTGGACCATTACAGATTGGTTTCGGCCCCAATCTTATTACGACAGTGGTGGCTGGCGAGCTACCTGGGCGGGAGAGGGTGGAGGTGTGCTGCTCAATCAAAGCCCCCATCAGTTGGATTTGATGCAATGGTTGTTTGGAATGCCTAACCAGATTCACGCCTTTTGCGAGTTTGGAAAGTACCATGATATAGAAGTCGAGGACTCGGTCACCGCAAGGTTGAAGTATGACTCCGGTACCGAAGGCTTGTTTGTTACCACAACTGGCGAGGCGCCAGGGTTGAACCGATTAGAAATCTCGGCCGAAAACGGGCTGTTGGTTTATGACACAGCCGATGGCGCTATTCGATTTAAGCGGAATGACAAGTCGATTACGCTGGCCATTGCGGAAAACGCGCCGTTTTCCACACCCCAAACGCAGGACATAGAAGTGCTGGTAACGGGCAAGGGTAAGCAGCACATGGAAGTACTTGAAAACTTTGCAGCTGCGATTCTGCACGGTGAACCTCTGATCGCCCCTGCCGCCGAAGGCATTGCCTCGGTTGAACTTGCTAATGCGATGTTACTTTCTGGTGCGACTGAAAAGCCCATTTCGCTGCCGCTGAGCAGTCGCCGGTATGCCGCTCAATTGAAGAAGTGGGTGGCCAGTTCAAGATACAAACTCGATGCGCCTGAAGCAGACGTTGAGGATTTATCTAAAAGT
>JBLHQQ010000175.1:0-6342 GCA_047625245.1 Candidatus Azotimanducaceae bacterium | reverse complement strand
TGTGATCGCTGCAGGTAATAGACAAGGGCCCAATCCCCCAGACTGACGGGTTGGCTGACCTGTCTGATGGACGCTAGATTTGTCATCAAACGTTGATATTCAGTTTCGTTTAACTGTCTTAGTGCAGGTAAAGCCAACTCCAGCAACGGCAACCGAACCGACTCAGTAATCTTCATCACTTGATCCATCAGCTCCTTCAGCCGACTGCGAACAAACACATCCGCATCCTGCAATAATTCAGGAATTTGGTTCAACAGGTCCTTAGCTGCCTCTAGCTGTCCAACCTGTGGATTACCAACGCTAGCTACGATCATTTCCGGATTGATGCTTTGGGCAAAACCCTGCACACCTGCAAACTCTTCACTTCCACGATCGGCTGAAACTTCTGTGACTGGCATCTTAAAGAGGAACTCCCCACTCCAGGTAGGGTCGAGCCTTTGAATTCTTTCATCGAAAGGGGGATGGGTAGCCAATTAGAAACAAACTGATGCCAAGAAAAATCACTGGAAAGGTCTGGGAAGTACGCCTGGCAATACCCAGCTTAGATTCCAACATAATCCGTCCAACTATCGACAACATCAAAATGCCATACAGTATGCCAACCAGGCGGATATTGAGTTTCATTTCGCCATTCAAAATGTGACTGAATTCGTGGGCAACCACACCCTGCAACTGATCTCGATCAAGATTTAGGATTGCACCTTTGGTAATCCCGATAACGGGCATCACCAGACCCATAGCCTGCTGCGAATGCATTTATGCCATCTTCATCGATCAGATAAACCGGAAGCAATGGCCATTTCTTCTTCGTATCTCTATGTTTTTATTGTCTTATTTCTTCTTGAACTGAATTCACTATACCTGCGTGATGTTAGGTTTCCAGTGGCGTGGGCACAACTTCGGTTAAACCTTCAAATAGCACTTCACGCGGTAACTTAGGTTCAAGCTTCGCGGATTGAGTTGACGCAACGGCGGCAACCCAAATGTTTCCATTTTTTATTGTCGATTTTGGAGTTATTTGCTGTTTCAGAGCCGGGGCGGATTCCATTAAAAAATCGGCAAAACCGCACATCGATAGTCTCCCGTATCCTGATCAAATTGGAGTGCGAGACAGGTGATCGTTTCCTCGAAAAAGCGAGCACAATAAAGCAGGTTGCGGTTGTGAATCTCATCATTGATCTCAGATTGCTCTTGCCTTGAAGTGCAGTCAAACCTCAGGCTTCGTCGGTATATAGATAATTTTTTACGTCATATGTCAGTTTTTGTGTCCGTCATTCGCCACTGGAGACGAATAGGCCCAATCAATCGCCTGGGTGAATAAAAGCTGACCATCAAATCTAAGGTCGACCGAGCAACTAGTGGCTACTTAGAAACTCAATAATATCCGGCAATGCCTTTTTGTCTTGAATCAAGAACGGATGGCCACCTTCATACCAACACAGTTCAGAGTTCGAGATTTTGGATGCCATAGCATATTGGTTTTCCACCGGCGCAATACCGTCGTACTTGCCTGCGCAGACCATCGTTGCATGCGGGATATCGCCTAACTGTGCGACAACATCGTGGCCTGCTCTCGCAAGCAATTGCCGCCGGGCACCTTCTTGGAAGGTCGGTGTTTGATGATCCGCAATCGCATGATCAATAGTGTACTGAAACATTTTCTCGATCTGCTCGGCGTGTTCTGCCTGCCAGGACTCATCTTTACGCGTGTCATTCACCCCCATCAAGTTGGTCATGCGCTCCTTTGGAGTAATGTCAGCGGGGAGCTCATGAAATGGATAGCTAGGCATACTGCCTCCGGGAGATGTACAACACAGCACAAGTTTGTCGATTGTTTCTGGGTGCTGCAAGGCTAGATGCAACGCCACCATGCCGCCAAAAGAAACGCCAACCACATGGGCCTGTGCCCAGCCCCGCGCCCTTATTAGAGCTGCCGCATCATCGGCGTAGTCCGACATTGTGTAGTCGAGCTGTGGCTTGTCACTCTGGCCGAGGCCTCGCTGATCATAAGCCGTTACATGAAAAGACTTTGGCAGCGGACCATCGAGAACATTGGGCTTTGCTCGAAGGTCAGCACCCGTGCCGCCAATAAACAAAACCGGATCGCCCTCCCCCTTGTCTTCAAAATAGATGGAAAGCCCATTACATTCTGCCGTCGGCATTAGCCTTCTCCCTTAGTTGGCCAGATCAGTGCGTCATTAAACCAGATTTCACCGACATTGCAGCCGAGACGAAGTGAGTTACCCAATAGGATTTCCTCGGCGCTTTGCAATGTTTCGAGCATGATATTTTCTTCCGCTGCATTTAGGCTTTGCAACTGATTGGCTCGCCAGATTCCAGCTAGCAACCCTGCTGCCTCAGGAGGGGTTAGCCAGCTGGCACCGATGCGGACAAAAACATTACTGATCGCGCCTTCAGCTAGTGCCCCCTGTTCATTTAGATACAAAACCTCGTCGAACCCTGCTGCTCTGGCCGCCTCAAATCCCGGCCCATACAAGGGCCGATGATCCGTTTTGTGAAACTGATAGCGATCTTTGGAATTGACTCTGTCTGTGCTCACACACAATTTCAGTTGTGTCTTTCCCCAACCTTCGGTCTCTAACTTAGAACTCCGAACATGAATTTTACCGGCGGCATCGACTGCCAGACGCACGCGATAGCGACCTTCATCAAAGGTTTTTGCAAGTTGATCCAATTTCGATCGAACCGAAGGTAGATCAAATCGAATCAGAAAGTAGCCGCAGGATTGTTCAAGGCGTGTTAGATGCTCAGCCAACCATAAGTAATCTTGTCGCCACAGCATGGTTTCGAATACCTCTGTATGGCGCTGTCGGTAGCGAAGAAAGTCACTTTTTAGCAGGCACTCCTGCCATTCTTCTGGACCAGATGAGTTCGCCACAACACCACTGCCAATGCCGAGCTCTGCAGGGGCACCCGGCAACTGTCGTTGGCAAGTTAAGGTGCGAATGGCAACGTTGAGAAAGAAATCCCCGCCGGGTAAAAACAATCCAACACTTCCTGTGTAGGCTTTTCTGCCATCTTGTTCTAACTCTGCAACCACCTCCATAGCCCTAACTTTTGGCGCACCGGTGATCGAGCCTGCCGGATAAGTGGCACCAAGAATGTCCTCGAGACTCATTTTCTCTCGCAACCTGCCTGTAACTTTACTGATTAGTTGATGCAAAGAATGGAAACGCTTGGCAGTGAACAGTTCCGGAACAGCAACACTGCCGGTCTCGCAGATCCTACCGAGATCGTTACGCATCAGATCAACGATCATCAAATTTTCGGCGCAATTCTTTTCATCCTTCTCCAGAGAACGCCGAAGCGCTTCATCCTCTGCGTAGCTAAGGCCTCTCTCAATCGTACCCTTCATAGGTTCAGAAATTAGTTCGCGGCCTTGCTGCTTTAAGAATAGCTCTGGTGATAGAGACACAACCTGCCACTCCTCTGTTTCGATGTAGGCAGCGTAGGGGACAGGGTGCTCTCTCTCCAACTGACAGAACAACGCATAGGGGTCATTGACAGGGCCAACATTCGCCCGAAAACTAAAGTTTGCTTGATAAAGATCACCGGCAAGGATGTAGTCAATTAGTTTTTGGTATTGAGACTCATAGGTTGTCTTATCAATTCGTGCTTCAAACTTTTGGATGGACACCGGCGCGCAATCTTCCAAAGATATCGTTTTAACGTCGCGGCTGGCTAGCATCGTCAGAAGTGGAAAGGACTGATCCGGTACAACTGCCTGGCGAGGATTCAGGGCAGCACCCGCCGCATAACTTAGCCATCCTGCAACATAGTAGCCGTCATTCTGTAGCACTTCGATTCGCTGCATTGCAGCCAACAACTCAGCGGCATCATTAGCCACAATCACCACTTCTGGCGAGTCACAGTAATAGTACTGATTGGATTCTTCGGCTTTAACTAAAAATTTCAAGGGCTACCTGGTCCACGCTTTAACATGCTCGGATGAAACGAAAATGGCCTAGGGCTGGGATGAAGCAAATGAGGCGGCCTACTCGCAGAATGTTCATTGGCTATCTAATTGAAGTTTGAGAACTTATTGCGCGTGCCAGCCAAACAATGAGTATTGGAGGAAGCAGCAGTTCTGAGGCCAGCAAGAGTAATACCAATTCCGAAGGTAGACCATGCAGCATAATTGAAACGATCCGGGCACAGCCCGCCGCGAAGAATACTAATAACAGAGTTCGTAGGACAGCTTGATACTTCACCAGGTCTGTTGCACATAAATAGAACAGGAACCCGTAGGCTGAGAACGCAATACCGTAAAACCTATTTTGGCTATCGAGCACTGGGTCAGACAACACATCACCAGGAAGATTAGCGCCGAGAAGAACATCCGCGTTCAATCCGAAGCCGAGGTGAAGCACTCCGACAAAGACGAAGAGCGGGGAAATTACTTTGAGGAATATAGGTAGCATAAGCTAGGCCGGGTTTAGTGGTTTGATCTTACGCTGGTCGTCGTTGATCGCTAGTGAATCATCCCACAGATCGACTGAAGGCTGTGCATTCATCCAAAATTCAGGAGAGTTACCGAAAAGCTCACTGATTGATAGCAGAAGTGGCGAATACTTTGATCGGTACGTTTGTAAACGCTGAGCCGCGCCCCACCTTTGATGACACTGACTCTGTTAGTAGGCCAGAGGCTCACTGCATGTTATGGGCACCTCACTAGTCATGACAGCGAGCCAGAGCTAAGGGAACAATAACGGCGGCTTTCGGTGTCGGGTGGCTTGCTCATAAGCATAGGCGTATTGAAATAGTTGTTCTTCGCTAAACGGCCTGCCGAGTATTTGTAAACCAACGGGTAAATTGTTCCCCACATAACCCATTGGCACGGTAATCGCGGGTTGTCCGGTATGAGGCGCAACCACCCCGCTGTTATTACCGGCCGGGCTGTCTGAATCGCCGATTTTTCGAGGCGGATTACTCCAGGTCGGATAGATAAGCGCATCCAGATTCAAGTCTTCCATTGTTTTGACCACGGCAGCCAACAAAGCCTTTCTTCGCGGATCGCCTTCTACATCGGTACACGGTGGGATCTGCTCGTTCGGTTTAACATCTGCTTCGATGCTCATCGCCCATTGCATGGAGCTCTCATTTTCCGGCCTATATTTTCTCTGCTCAACGATGTCTTTTAGAGACTTAACGTCGGTTTTGGCTCCGAGAGTTTTCAGGTAGTTATTGAGATCGTATCGAAACCGACTGCAAAACCCAGTCGCGGCAGCAAGCGCTTCAAAATCAGGGATGGTCACTGGATCAACAATAACCGCACCCGATGACTGCAGATCTTTTACTGCCCGGGCAAACACTGCCAGGGTTTGTTTGTCTGCAATTGCCGAATCATATATCTGCCTTAAAACACCCAGCCGCACCTTAGACAGACCATCTCGACTTAACCGTGCGGTGTAATCCTCTACCTTGTGATCTTCATAAATTTTTGTAGTGGCATCGGCGGAATCAACCCCGGCTATCGCGTTAAAAACTTTTGCGGCGTCTTTGACCGTTCGCATCAAAGGTCCCCCGACATCCCGATTCAATAGCAATGGCACTATCCCATCCCGGCTAGTAACCCCAATGGTAGAGCGCATACCAACCAGGGACAAATGTGATGCGGGACCCCGTATCGAATTGCCGGTATCAGAACCCATACCGATGACGCCAAAGTTCGCCGCAATCGCAGCGGCAGTACCGCCGCTAGACCCAGCCGGTACACGGCTGAGGTCATAGGCGTTGCGTGTCTCACCATGGGTGGAACTTATGGTATTAGAAGGACTAAACGCCCACTCGCCCATGTTGGACTTGGCAATGATGATGGCATCAGCCTGGCGCAGTCTTTTAACCATGTAAGCATCGTCTGGAGGAATAGACCCAGACAGAGCAATGGAGCCGGCTTCAGTTGGCATATCAAAGGTATCGAAATTGTCTTTTAAAATAGTCGGCACACAATGCAGACTTAGCATCGTTTTGGTTGCCTGGTATTTCCTATCTAATGCCTGCGCTTCTTGAATAGCATTGGGATTAACATAGATGATGGCATTCAAATTACTGATTTCATCGTACTTCTTTATGCGATCGAGGAACCCACTGGTAATGGCCTCGCAAGTAATCATTTGATCCTCTATTGCACCGTGCAGGTCATCAATGGTCGTCTCTATAAAATTGAACTGCACCATTTTGTTTGGTGGGACGGGAGCGCCACATGCGGCAAGCAATAAACTCAGCAAAGTTAACAATAACCACAAGATCGTACTTCGACTAGCGAATCCAACGGCAGGTACAGAATTCATATCGTGTTTTCCAAGTGTGCAGTAAGGCAGG
>JBLHQQ010000174.1:0-6355 GCA_047625245.1 Candidatus Azotimanducaceae bacterium | reverse complement strand
AAAAAAACCCTCGTTGTGGCGCTCTTGATTATGGGAGCAGGCACAACAATGATTGGCTTGCTGCCGACCTATGAAAGCATTGGGTTTATGGCACCGCTTTTACTGGTGTTGTTGCGCTTCGTTCAAGGTCTTGCCATTGGCGGGCAGTGGGGTGGTGCGATGTTATTGGTGACTGAAAGCGCGCCTAAAAATCGGCGTGGATACTATGGTGCCTTCGCGCAGGCCGGTGCGCCTGTGGGCGTGATTCTGGCGAACCTTGCGTTTCTCATCATTGGCGCCATTATGTCCGACGAAAGCTTTATGGATTGGGGTTGGCGCGTCCCGTTCTTAGCTAGTGTGGTATTGATTGGTATCAGTATGTATGTCCAGTTGCACCTTGAGGACACGCCGGCGTTCAAAGCGCTAGAGGCAGACAAGTTACGCCACCAAGCACAGGGAGAAAATGCAGCATCCGAAGGGTCTACGGAGGTGTCCTCTAACGCGGATGAGGTGAATCCAAACCGGTCCCCCGTTTTAGAAGCGTTGCGGCTCTACCCCAAGCGCATAGCGCTCGCGGCGGGTGCCTTTATCAGTATTCAAGTGACGTTCTATATTCTGATCGCCTTTGTCATAGCCTACGGCACGGCTGAAGAGGGATTAAATTTACCTCGCAGTACGATGTTGTCAGCGGTGCTCATTGCCTGTGTTATCCAATTATTTGTGCAGTTTCCTGCAGCTTCTTACTCAGATCGACATGGACGTCGCGGAATTTATCTTGCCGGTGCTGGATTGTTGGGTATATGGGGTTTCGCGATATTCCCTCTCATTGATACGGGCAACTTCCTGCTTATTATTCTGGCCATTTCAGGCGGTCTATCTTTTTTGGCCATGCAATACGGTCCGCAGGCAGCGTTCTACACGGAGTTGTTTAGCACGAAAGTTCGTTACTCGGGAGCGTCTCTTGGATATCAAATAGGCGCGATACTAGGTGGGGCGTTTGCGCCAACATTGGCAGTCCTGTTGTGGAAAGAATTTGGGATCGTCTATGTATCCGTTTATATTGCCATCGCAGCGTTGATCACCATCGGATCAGTTTTGATGCTGACAGAAACCAGTGGCACGGATATTCATGAATAGTCGCCTAATGCATTCGCTCATCAGCAAAAACGTACTAGTTACTTAGCTTTCATTACTACTCAACTATGGAATCCGCATCATGTCAGTGAAGGTAGGGGCTCCGCTCATTCAACGTGCAAAAAAGTTTTACTCTGCGGCTCTGGTGAACTCGGTAAAGGAAAGAGTGGGACAGATTTATTATTCCCAATTATTCGGAGCTAAGAGAAACCCTAAAAATAAATCTGTCCCCTTTTTATGTCTTACGCCAAAACAGTAATCCAGACTTGCCAGATAAGGTGAGGGTTTTGACGAACTCGCCGGATTCTGTTTTCACTAGCGTGTAGAAGAAAACTGGACAAATTGAGGACACCCACTATCTATTCAACCGACAATAGAAAGAAACAATAGCGAAGAACTTCAGAAGATCTCATTTGCTTTAAGCTAGTCCAATAAAGATTGATCTCGGCCTACCAAGGCAGGTAATGCGTTAGCAAACGGCCACCAACAGCGTGGTGCGTCGGACGAATGTTACGCTCACAAGTGTAAAGATCGAGTCTTGATCCAACGTGACGGGCAGAAATGTTCTGGAGGCGTAAACGGATTGTATGGGAAAAGCCTGACGATTAGTGTCAGTAGGGCCTGGCACTTGGTCCTGACCCCTAAAATTTCTCATGTCAGGTTGAATCGACAATACCGCCCACGCAGCTAGCGCTCCAGTTCAATCGCCAGGCGACGCAAATTCAGTGCAAAGGGCAGAATCTCGGCTATAGAACCCATAGTTACCAACACGCCATAAGTTCCTGATTCTCGATCAATCCAAGGAAATGTGCCAAACGCCCCCGCGCTGTTTACCTGCGTGCAGCGCCCCGCAAGCGGGGATTCGCACCACAGGCCGAGCCCGTAAGACCAATCTGCCATTACGCCTGGTGCGCGAAAGCTATGAATCAATGTAGAAGTCTGGTCGCTCTCCATTTGCCCAATGCTGTCTGCAGCCAACAAGCGGCGCTCCATTCCACCGGGAGACAGTGCTGTTAGAAAATTGAAATAATCCTGGCCGGAAGCATACAGGCCACCTGCAAGATTTGGCGAATGAATCTCGGTGCCTGGACTATGCCAAAACGGATGGCCGTAAGCACTCTGTTCCATTCCTGAGGGCGTTGCGACCAACTCATCAAAGAGTTGAGACCAGCGTTTACCGGATGCTTGCTCCGCAACATAGCCTGCGATCTGCATTGAAATGCCGCCATAGGAAAACTCAACGCCCGGCACATTGTTCACCGGCATTTGAATCAGCTGATCAAAGTGTTCGCTGTAGGGCATGCTTGGAGGATTTTCAATGGCATGGCCCCGGCCGGCTCCACTCGAGTGGCTCAACAACTGTCGCAGTGTTGTGTCTGCCCAGTGTCCGTCTAATTCGTGAATATAACTATTCAGCGGCGCCTCCAGGGTGAGTACGTCTTGCTCAACCAAACGCATCAAAACCGTAGCGCTAACCCATTTGCTCGCTGATGCAACCGGAACAACCGTATTGGCATCAAGCTGGCCAGACGTAACCCGCATCCGCTCAACGCCATTCCTTCCCACAAGCATCACGGCACCAGGCAACTCGAGAACTTCCACCATTTGATCCAGCGCCGCCTGCAGAGACTCCCTCTCGACGTCACCAGGATATTCTGGCAACCCACGCGCGCGCCACTTGTGCCGTATTGCCTTGAACATGGAAAAGCGTATATACGCGGCGAGCTCGCTGCGACCAATATCACCGTTGCCGTCACTATCGAGCTCGCTGAATCGCAAACGCATCAAGGGGGAGACTTCTTCGGTTTGAAGCACGCCGTTTCTATCGATGTCCATCATAGCGATTATTTTATCGACCTGATCGCTCTGCCATGATGTGACAAACCAGGTGGTTACCCCAAGGGCAATAGCGATGGTAAGTAACGTGAGCTTAGTGTAGATCTTCATAGCGAAAAATTTCCTTGCTGCCGACTGCCCTACGCAGGAGTACACAGACCATCAAGCTCAGGTTGATCTTTATGCGAAATTGACATCAAAGGCGTGGGCGGCCAAGCTCACTCATCTAGTCACTAAAAAATACCTTCAGATTGAACAGCGCATTGATAACACTAACACTAAAATCACTGCGCCTATTCTCCAGGTATTCTTCATAACTTTGCACGTAATCAGCGTTGCCGGGCACAACGATATGGCCCTGGGCAAATGCATGACCTGGTTCGTGGGCATCCCCCATCAAAATCTCATGGCTGAGTACATTATCTGTTGCCACTAATTGAAATTTGTCCAGGGTCTGGGGACGGGTGATAGCATCTTCATAGACTTCTTGCAGTTCAGCTTTGACAGCATCATCACCATTACGATAAAGGTTGGCTATTGCCCAGGCAAAATGCCAAACAGCATGATTCCAATCAATCACAGTAAAAGGTTTAGTGTGATAAAGCTTGTCGATGTTATCTCGATATAGACCGGCAATTATTCTAGCGACATCTGGCGTAATGACCTGATCGCGCAGCGCCCAGATGGTGAGTTCTGCTGTGGCGATGTCTCTCGTTAGTTCTTGCCTTGCAATCTTTAAGGTCTCGTCAAAGTCTATGCCTTCAATCAGTACAGCCTGTTGATTGTTTATATACAAATAAGGCAATGCCTTCGCTGAACATGCGGGATTGGCCCGCCCAGGCGAGGCCACTTTGTTTTTTCCATAAAGGTTTATTTCCGACAATATGGGTAAACCGGTGTAACACCAATTCGATAGCTCATCATTGGCAGCACTGCTAAGCGAGTTAGGCTCGAGCTGCCAGCCGCGAGAACCCGTGGCCGGACCGGGGCGATAGTTTTGGTAGGTTACCCGATCGACCAGGGATCCATGACAATTCAACTCTACTTGATCAGGGCCGGCTGATAGCTGAAAGTCATCAGCTGAAAATTGATAAGCCAGATTCGTTAGCGCTGCAGGCTGATTGGCTTCTTCACTTTTGCCACTAGCTATAACCGCATAGCTATTTGGCGCAATGATTAGAGGTTGATCGAATGTTAGTTTGTCGTTTTGATCGTCGGTCAGGGTGCAACCTTTTAGATCCACAGCGGTCTGGGAATGATTATAAAACTCTATCCAATCGACGTCTGTCTCGGATATGTTGGGCATCAATTCGCTAATAACAACGCTGCCGGAATGCGGACTTTGCACAGTTGAAGCAATAGCAATATGTTGCTCCGCACCCCAGGCCACGGCGAAACACACCATGGATTTGACTAATCTCAGGTTAGCTGATTCTTTACTCACACTTTCTCCATGACTCGATGTAAATACTGTTGTCCTTTAATGATCCAGACATGATCCAGAAGACTCTGAATCATCTCGAAGCGGAATCCAAAAAATATCTTCCGGTGCCGGTTGTATCAAATTGGCACTAACTGCCTGGTTAGATGGTCGGGATCTTACGGCAAAAAAATGCCCACGCTGAACCAGCATGGGCATTGTTGATTGCATACGGGATCAGGGGGCAGACCAACTGAAACTGCTCCCCAAAATTGGGCCGCTTATGTTGATAGTCCCATTAAGTCTTCAAAGTTCTTACTATAGAAATGATCAAGCTCAACGTCGGTTGCTCCCACAGCATCCAGACTGCGTTCAAAATCACCAAAGGGGTCGCTACCACCTTCTGGGTGGGGATAGTCAGTATTAAACATCAAAACTTCTTTAGGTACATTTTTGAGAATCCAGCCTGTATTCTCTGTGTGCAAAGGTGTAACCCGAACCTGGCGACTGACAAATTCAGAAGGCTTTAAGGAAAGGTCTTTGAGTTCCTTATCAAATTTCCCTAACAAAGAAACACCCATATCCAGATTCTGCAACATTGCGGGAACCCAATTAGCCCCTAGTTCGATCAAGCCAATCTTCAAATTTGGAAACCGATCCAGGACGCCATCGTAAATCATGCAGGTTAACCAGCGCTCTGGGGAGTGGTGTATGACATTGAGGTCTTTGGGTTTGGTGGTTTCGATGTTGGACAGTCGCAGGCTTCGGTCTTTCTCGACACCAGTATTCATATACTCTTCAGTCATGTTTCTACCACTGCCGATATGCAGGGTAACTGCCACCTGGGCTTCTTCAAGAACCGCCCAGATTGGATCGTAGGCGATGTGGGAAGGCGCCCGACCTTTGACTGCGTCACTGCCAATCCAAAGTGCTTTTACGCCCAGTTTGACAGCGTCCTTGGCCACTTGTAAGGCACGCTCCGGGTCGGTCAATACCAGAAAACCAACTGGCAGCATGCGTTTATCATTTGCGCAAAAGTCGGCCATGGCGCGATTTAGTGCATCACAACCACCGTAAGCGACATCAAGATCCTGGTGGCGCGCGAAACGGGAGGCCGCTATTGTCGGGAATATAAGCTGGGAACTCAGCCCCATTATGTCGAGCGACTCGCTGCGCTCTGTCCTGTCAAATGCGCCAAAAGCGGGCCACTGCTTGAGCTTTTCCCGGTGGCCAAACAGGTTGGCTTTCATCGCTTCGGTGAGTTCCGGATTTTCGCCGGCTACGCGGGCTTTGGCGGCTTTCATCACAGGTACCAGAGGAGGAAAATCAAGCGGTATTAATCCTGGGTGCAAATTGTCCTTCACAAAGTCTGTGGCATAGCTCTCCAGCCAGCCATCATGCTCAATGAGATGTGCATCTGCATCGTGAATAACTCTGTTTTCTTTGTGGGACATAGAAAGATCCTTATTTAATAATCTCTAAAGTAGTGATTCTAAGTTTTTACTTTAGGAAGTGTCAATAAGATAATATTCAATCGCCAGACGGCGTAAATTTATTGCTGAGTAGTTTTATAAACTATATTAGCGGTCAGAAACCATATTAGGGGTCAGGACCAAGTGCCGGGTCCAGTTGCTAGGTGACGGGAACTGACGTTTGATGCGAGGAGGCGTCAACTGCGAATTGCTTTAACCTGATAGAAAGTTTCGGAATCATCGGGCTGCTAAGCGGTTCTTGAATACTGATGCTGCCGTAACTAATTTATTCAACCTAGGGTTTCATTTGCTATCTGCGGGAACTTATCGATACTTCAGATTGCGATTCTTTGCGTCTTGGAAAAGTGCTGCGAGCACATTTCGTGATGTTCGTTTTTTGAGTATGGCTTTACCCGTACTTTCCTCGCCATGAAGTCGATAAGTATTTTTTGCAAGATCGATACCCAGTGCGATGATAGACATATGAATAAGTAGAAAGAAAGAGAAAGAAAGG
>JBLHQQ010000173.1:0-6421 GCA_047625245.1 Candidatus Azotimanducaceae bacterium | reverse complement strand
ACAAAATGGCCCATCGACTATGACACGGTGACGGGTATTTGGCAGACAGTATGGCTTGAACCGGTTGCACCTACCCATATTGAAGCTCTCCACAGTGAATTTGATCTAGCGACTGGCAACCTGCAGATTTGTGTCGAAGCGAATCAACAAACTGATGGTGAACTTAAGGTGGTAGTGAAGGTAGACGGCGCCATCGTCGCCTCAGGTCAGAAAGCATTTGAGCACCGCGCCGAAGCGAAATTAGTGCTCAACATTGATCAACCTCAGCTTTGGTCCCCGCAGTCGCCGACACTGTACGAATTAGAATTGACCGTGACGGGTACCGATGGCAGTGTCGATGAAGTCAGAAGCTATGTTGGGTTACGACAGATCAAAGCTGATGGTGGTGGTTTGTATCTTAACAATGAACCGCTCTATATCCGCGGTGTGCTTGATCAAGGTTACTTCCCCGGCGGCTGGTATACGCCTCTGGATGATGAGGCGATTCGTCAAGACGTCCAACTCACTCTGGACCTGGGATTTAACTGTGCCAGGAAGCATCAAAAAATCGAAGATCCGCGCTATCTTTATTGGGCGGATCAATTAGGTTTGCTGGTTTGGGAAGAAATGCCTTCGGGCCGAGTGTTTTCTAACGAGCTCGTCATGTCGCTGACTCGCGAATGGTTAGAAATTCTGCGTCGTGACCGACAGCATCCCTGTATCATCGCCTGGGTACCTTTTAATGAAAGCTGGGGTATCTGGAACCAGACGTCTCGGCCGGAACAACGAGCTTTCGCCGATAGTATTGTTAATCTTACTCACGCCCTTGATCAATCTCGCTGGGTTGTGGGTAACGACGGTTGGGAATACTCCAGTGGAGACCTCTGGACTTTACATATCTATGAGGGAGAGTCCCTGACCTTGGCGGAGCGATTGGACCGAGTGATCGAGGATCCTCAGGCGTCATTAAATTCAGGCGATAAGGTCGGTGCGCTGCCGGGAGCGAATGTGGAGGGATTGCCGATCTTGTTAACGGAATGCGGCGGAGTGGGTTTTGCCAGGGGCGAACTGGCCGGCGATGAGTTTTCCTATGGGGATTTTCCTAAGACCTTAGAAGAGTTTGAAGTGAGATTTCAAACAGTCGCCGACACAGTTTCGAATGCGAACAAGCTAACCGGTTTTGTCTGGACTCAATTGACCGATGTGCAGCAGGAAATCAATGGCGTCTTGTATTTTGATCGCACCGCCAAGCTCCCTATCGATAAAATCAGAACGATTATTGAAGGGATTGGCCGCTAGGCAAACTCAGCTGTAGGCTATTCACTGGTTGTTTACACCGTCATAGGGTTGCCAATTTCCATCCAGGCTCTAGATAACCACTTATCCTGCCGTAGCCCGATTACGCTTTACGGTCTCGGCGAAGGTCCAGTGTATTAGGGTATTCGCCAGGTGATTCTTCGGCCGGAGGACTCATTGGCCGCGGCGGCGTTTCGAAAAACTCCCTAAGTGCCTCACTATTGGGTCGTGGAGAGTAGGTTCCCTGAGAATGTTCTGTGTCTGAGAATCGGGATATTCGCCTGGTCTCGGCTTCAAAGGCATTGATCGGAAAGTTATCGTAACTTCGTCCACCGGGATGGGACACATGATACGAGCATCCTCCAATGGAGCGACCGTTCCAGGTATCAATCAAGTCGAAATGCAATGGCGTGTGAACACCTATTGTCGGATGGAGTGCTGAGGGAGGTGCCCAGGCGCGATAGCGAACCCCTGCGACATGCTCACCCTGCGTACCCGTTGAGACGAGTGGAACGCGCCGTCCGTTACAAACTAGAAGGTAGCGCCCCTCTGTCATACCTGTTACTCGAACCTGAAGTCGTTCCATTGAAGAATCGACATAACGGGCAGTACCAAAGCTGCCGATTTCTTCACCCAGGACATGCCAGGGTTCGATTGCCCAGCAGAGTTCGAGTTCGATACCGTCTACCTTTACTCGACCGTAGTGAGGAAAACGAAACTCTTGAAAGGGCAGCAGCCAGTTGAGTTCAAAAGAAAATCCGTGGTTTTGAAGGTCAGCGACAACTTCCTTCGCGTCCTGCCATACATAGTGCGGTAGCATAAATTTGTCGTGCAGCTGTGTACCCCAGCGAACGAGAGGTTTTTTGTAAGGTTCTTGCCAGAATCTCGCTACGAGGGAGCGGATCAATAAAGCCTGTAAAAGTGCCATACGGCTATGAGGTGGCATCTCAAAACCGCGGAATTCTAGAATACCTAAACGGCCAGTTGCGCCGGTGGGGGAGTAGAGTTTGTCGATACAAAACTCTGCCCGGTGCGTATTACCGGTAATGTCGATCAGCAGGTTGCGCATTATCCTGTCGACCAACCAGGGTTTATCAGTGATGCCTTCGGGCATTTGATCAAAAGCGATTTCAAGCTCGTAGAGCAACTCATCCCGACCTTCATCAACCCGAGGTGCCTGGCTGGTAGGTCCAACGAAAGCGGATGAAAATAGATATGACAAGCTAGGGTGATGCTGCCAATAGGTGACAAAGCTGCGCAGAATATCAGGCCGACGTAGGATCGGACTATCAGCGGGTGTTGGACCCCCTAGTGTAATGTGGTTGCCGCCGCCGGTGCCGGTGTGACGACCATCCAACATAAACTTTTCACTGGCGAGTCGTGATTCCCTTGCTGATTTGTAGAGTTCGGTGGTGTTGGCAATCTGTTCTCGCCAGTTAGTGACCGGATGAACATTCACCTCGATAACTCCGGGGTCCGGTGTGATCAGAAGTTTCTGCATGCGAGGATCTTTAGGCGGCTCGTAACCCTCGATGATCACTGGCGTTTTTAAGGCCACTGCAACACTCTCCACAGCACCCATCAGGCTGACGTAATCTTCGAGGTGCGTGATCGGCGGCACGAAGATATGAACCCTGCCATCCCGAGCTTCAATACATAGGCTGGTTCGAACTAACTTGCCTGCAGAAGATCTTTTTGTCGTTTTCGGACGCTTCGCCGTCGGCGAAACGCGCTGGGAATAATGAGCCTCAATTTCTCGTCGTTGCTGCAATTGTTCTCGGGGCTCAAAAGGGTCGCGCTCCGTTGGATAGTCATCCTCGGTTTCCGCGCCCAGTTCGGCCAGGGGTAATCGCAGTCCCATCGGAGAATCACCGGGGATAAGGGTCAGTCTACCTCGTCGAAATTCCCACTCGCATGATTGCCAGTGATCGAGATCGTCGTTCCACCGCAAGGGTAGGCAGAAACCTGTGGCTTCAGACATTCCCTTATCTAACAGTCGTGCCAATCGCTTGCGCTCTAAATCATTTTTTGCGTTTGCAAGCGTAAGTTCAAAGTCGGCCGGCAGTTGCTGTTCTTGGAGCAAATAATAAAGTGCATCTTCGTAAGCAGGTTGAATGTATTTCTCAGGTAAATCTAACGCCTTAGTCAGTAGCGAGGCAAAGGCTTTGGCCGTCTTGGTGTCGTGCCCATAGTTCTTGTCGATTCGAGCGAGTAAATCCGGATGAGTCCACAGAGGCTCGGTATCCTTGCGCCAGAAAACACCCAGAGCCCAGCGAGGCACTTCTTCCCCTGGATACCACTTGCCCTGGCCGTAATGTAGCAGACCTTCTGGAGCGAAATGATCGCGAAGCTTTAGCAGTAAAGTTTTCGACAGCCTGAGTTTGTCGGCACCTAGTGCGCCGGTATTCCACTGATCAGACTCCATGTCATCAATGGAGACAAATGTTGGCTCGCCTCCCATAGTAAGTCTGACGTCATTGCTGTTAAGCACCTCGTCGACCTGGTCTCCAAGTGCGATGATATTGAGCCACTCATCATCGGTGTAAGGTTTGGTGACCCGAGGGTCCTCGTGGAATCGACTGACGGTGTTGCTGAATTCGAAAGTGACCTCGCACGGGTCTGTCGAACCCTCGATAGGAGCGGCAGAACTAGGGTCGGGCGTGCAAGCCAGGGGTATATGTCCTTCTCCAGCAAATAACCCGGAAGTTGGGTCCATGCCGACCCAACCGGCACCGGGTAAGTACACTTCACACCAGGCATGCAGGTCAGTGAAATCGGCTTCTGGACCACTAGGGCCATCGAGAGATTTCTCGTCGGAAGTGAGCTGGACTAGATATCCGGAAGTAAATCGTGCCGCTAGGCCGAGGTGCCTAAGCATTTGTACGAGCAACCAGGCACTGTCCCGACAAGAACCAATAGCGAGTTTAAGGGTGTCTTCAGGCGTCTGAACACCTGGCTCCATGCGGATGCTGTAGGCGATCTTTTCCTGAACAATTTGATTCACAGCCACCAGAAAGTCGATCGTGCGCTGCTTTTCCTTGGGTGCAGCCTTGAGGGCGTTGGCGAACAACTTGCCGTGTTCGTCTTTCGTTAGATAGGGTTCAAGTTCTTTTTTGAGCTGCTTGTCATAGTCAAAAGGGAATTCTTCGGCGTAATCCTCAAGAAAGAAATCAAAGGGGTTAATGACGGTCATGTCGGCGATGACTTCGACTTCTATAGAAAACTTGTCGGTTTTCTCAGGAAAGACGAGGCGGGCCAAGTAATTACCAAAAGCATCCTGCTGCCAGTTAATGAAGTGCTCTTTTGGCGTGACCTTGAGGCTATAGCTATGGATATGAGTACGGCTATGGGCAGCCGGGCGAAGTCGGACAACATGAGCTGACAAATTGACCTGACGGTCAAATGCGTAATATGTGTTGTGATTGAGTGCAACACGAATGGTCATAGTGGCTCCGATACAGTAAACACGTCACCTGTGAGACATGCAGCCATGCCATTCTACACTTTCTAGAAACATCGGTTTTATTTTTCGGTTGGGAGTCGTGCTCTGCCAAGAATGAGTTCAGCGGCAGAACTTAAGTCAGGAGGATACTTTGTCACCACCTGCTTCAGAGCCGGCATCAAAGGCTCTTGTATCTCTGTCAGATATATCTCCCGTGCAGGATTCTATGTCTTCATTACTCCGTGAGTTACCAGCAAACCAGGCAGTCAACCCATTTGCTCAACTAGCGCGCAGTCCTCTATTGTTGGCGGTTCCTCGTTTACTGATGTCTTGGCGGCACAACATCGTTAAACACGTCGAAGGTCTTCCACTCAGGTTATAACGGCGTTTGATCGACATCAGGGATGTATTTTGAAGGCTGTCCTGTTTCTAGATTTGGAATGTAGCGCGGACAGTTTGGAAAGATGTGTTCTGCCGTCACTTTTATCAGCAGTTGTGCGCCGGTGAATTCCGACATCAGTGGGCTCTCCTGTAATACTTCGGCATGGCCATTGACACGTATTCGCTTTGGCTTAGCTTCCATTGTGATGAACAATAGTCCGACCCGTGGGTTAGCTGTGATGTTGCCGAGACTCTTGAACAGGCTTTGAAGTGCGCGATTTCCTTCGTGATACATAAGCCAGCGTCCTTTTTACCAAGCAGACGTTGAATTAACCACGTTTTTAGGATCGAACAAAGAGTAGAGTTTGTTGTGTAGATCGCTTTGTGGCGGATAATTTATGTTGTACCGGGATTCACCTCACCCGGTGTCAAAATGGGTGACGCATCAATATCTTCGGCATTCATCATGGTGGCGATTCGACCGAGAGAGGCGGCCAGCATTTGCTGCTCCCAGTTTTCCAAAGAACGGTATCTGTTGAGAAATTCGGTTTGTAGTAGCTCTGGCGCTGATGCCAAAATTGATTGGCCCTGGTCCGTCAGCACGAGGTTTACCGTCCGCTTATCTGTGCCTATCTTGAGCCGCTCGACGTAATCGCTTTTTTGCAATCGATCAAGCAAATTGGTCACCGTCGCCTGGGACAAAACGATCTCTCTAGCCACGGCTCCGGGGGTGGGTTTGTCAAGGCGATCAATCGCTTGCAAGACCAGTAGTTGTGAGGTGGTTAGTCCGGTGTCTCGCTGCAGCCGTTTGGAGTACAAGTCAATGGCGCGAGTGATCTGCCGCAGGGCAACAAGGATTTCATCGTAATCTTTCATCTACTGCTGCTTCTGCCCTTTGTTCGGAAAGTCCGTATTTAACTCCTCATTTGGACATAACGCCAATGAGAATAAACTTCGATCTGTAATTAAATTAATATTCCATATTGATATAGATGTATGGCTTAACTGAAATGTTAACCATAAATAACAAGAACATATATATATTCACATCCTTAGGTCTGAAAAGGTCTATAGGTGAAATATATTTTCAACTCTATATACTAGCCCTCACTCTATTAAACGTCAGGGGTTTTATGTTCCGCAAAAAGGAAATTGTTGTCGCCATTGCGTTGGCAACGGCGAGTACTATCACAGCACCAGCATTTGGTGAAATTGAAGAGGTTATCGTAACGGCCACCAAGCGCTCAGAGAGCACTCAGGACATTCCGGTTGCTGTGTCAGCGGTTAGTCAGCAAGCTCTGGAAGACTTCGGTATAGCCAATT
>JBLHQQ010000172.1:0-6438 GCA_047625245.1 Candidatus Azotimanducaceae bacterium | reverse complement strand
CGATACTCAAATTGACTATTCGACCATAGCGGCCAATCTTCAGGTCCATGGTGAGGGGCGAACTCTCGGAGAATTCGACCTTATCGTTGAGGCGCCGACCGGCACTGAACACTGGGAACTGGCGGTAAAGTTTTATATCAATCAGCAGCATGCCAACGATCCAAAACATTGGTTTGGTCCCGATCCGGCTGATACGCTAGCGACCAAGCTAAATAGGCTGACTGATCATCAGCTCAAGTTGCCATTTCAGCCAGAAGCCCGAACCTTATTAGAGGCTCGCGACATTCAACTCTCAAACCAGCGCTGCATCATGAAGGGCCGCCTCTATCATTCCTGGGATGCCTACCAGACCAATCAATTTCATATCCCGAGTCTGGTCAATCCAAACCATTGTAAAGGCTGGTGGCTCTCTAGCGAAGATTTAAGTCAGCTAGTGGGCAAGCGTCTGGTCTATTTAGACAAGAGCCTGTGGCTATCAGAAGTGGCGGCGACAGATGTCACAGAGGTTCTGGATGTGGAAAGGGTAAAGCGACAGGTAACGGAATCGAAACAGATCGCCCTTCAATTCGCGATAGTAGATAACGAAAATGCTGAATGCTCTCGAGGCTTTGTTCTAAAACCAGATTGGTTTGAGCAAGTGAATGCCCAACATCAAGACTCTATAGATGTATCCTGAAACTGCAGCTCATGCAGCCTCGCATAAATCCCCTTTAGCGCGATCAATTCTTGGTGAGTACCGAACTCTTTGACTTCGCCATGGTGCAACACCAGCACCCGGTCAGCTTCCTGAATCGTTTGCAAACGGTGAGCAATCAGAATCGAAGTCCGTCCTTGCATGAGCGCTCGCAGGCCATCTTGAATCAAAGTTTCGGTTTCGGTATCAATACTGGCGGTGGCCTCATCGAGAATGAGAATTTCTGGATCTGCGGCAAGCACTCTGGCGAATGCCAGAAGCTGACGCTGCCCCTGGGATAAGTTAGCACCCCGCTCCACCAATGGCGTGTCATAGCCCAGAGGCAAGCGATCAACAAAGCGATCGGCGTTGACGGTCTTGGCCGCGTCGATCGCCTTTTCACGGGTCACTGCCGGGTTTCCTAGCACAATGTTATCGAGGATTGTGCCAGAGAAGATATGGAAGTCCTGCAGAACAACGCCGACCCTTCGCCTCACATCTCGACTGCGAAGGTCATTAAGATCGATGTCATCAAGAAAAATCATATCCCGGTCAAAGTCGTAGAAACGACTCAGCAACCGAATCATGGTGCTCTTGCCTGAACCGGTTGGGCCCACAATCGCCAGCTTCTGGCCTGGCTCAATAGTGACGGAAACATTCTTTAGGATCGGTGTTTGTGGGTCATAGGCAAAATTCAAGGCGCGAAACTCCACTTTACCCCTCAAGCGCTCAGGAAGTTCGACAGGGTTTTCTGGTTCATGGATCTGCTCCTCCCAATCCAGCGCTTGAAATATTCGCTCGCCACTCGCCATGGCTCGGAACAACACATTGAGTTGCTCTCCCAACATAACAACTGGAGTGAAAAGCATGTTCATAAATCGAGTAAACAAAATGACGCCACCGAGTGACATTTCATCCTGCACTACCTGTCCACCACCATAATAAATAATAATACCGAGGCCGACGGAGGCCAGACTGTCGTTAAATGCGCCATAAAACGTCGACAGATTAATCGACCGATACTCAAAGCGTCGGTTAGATTTGTTGACGCTCGTATAGTCTGCGAGGTTGCGCCCTTGTCGTTCACTTAACTGGACCACCTGCATACCTGACAGGTTCTCTTGAAGGCTTTGATTGAGTTCAGACACGCTATTGCGCACCAAACGGAACACTTCCCGGGTTGCACTGCGAAAGAAATAGGTCGCCACGCCTACGACCGGCACAAGTAACAATAGAAGCAGAGTGAGCTCAACGCTGGTGGACAACATGATGGCCAGGGCGACAAAAAAAGGTACGAACTCGCCAATTAGGCCACCCATGCCTCGAAGCATTTCAAACAGTGCTTCGATGTCATTGGTGACCCGGGTCATAATTCGTCCGACTGGAACACGATCGTAAAAAGAGCTAGGCCTCGTTTCCATATGGGCAAAAAGATCCTGACGAAGATCACGCAGGCCATTGACGATGGCCCTCACTAGGGTCAGTCGGTGCAGATGACCGGTAACACCAAATATTGTCATAAAGATAAAGAACAGGACGCCCGCTGAATAAATCGGCGGCATCCCAGTTTGTCGCGACAGCCATTCAGTCAGCGCAATCATGCCAAGATCTGGCATCGTACTATTAGCCTCACCTATGATGACAAAGTCCACTAGCACACGGCTAATGATGATCTCGAGGAGTACAGCAAAGAAACTGGTAATCAACACCAGGACAGAACTGAGCACCAAGGACAACTTGTAAGGCAGCAGCCATTTTCCAATCCTACCCAGCAGCTGCATATTCAATGCATTGCCCGAGAGCTCTGCATCAAACATGGCGTAGTTTCGCTTCACCTCACTCATAGTGTTAGCAGTTCCGAATCGGTGCTTGAGGAGCCTTGCGTTTGTGCTCGCTCTAGTTCGGCATAGAGACCGTTGTGACGTATCAGCTCCTCGTGACTACCAACCTCGGCTATTTGGCCTTCGTCCAACACCAAAATGCGATCCGAGTGACGCAGAGTGGATACCCGATGAGAAACCAGGATTGTGGTTTTGCTACCGCGCATCGCCTTTAACCGACCCAGAATATGTTCCTCGGTTTCTGTATCAACACTACTAAAACAGTCATCTAGGATAAGTACAGGGGCATTTCGAATAAGACCACGGGCTAGAGTAGCGCGCTGTTTTTGACCACCGGAGAGGGTCACACCTCGCTCGCCCACCAGAGTGTCCATCTGCAAGGGAAAATCTGTAATTGTTTCTCGAAGCGCGGCCGCTTCCGCTGATTCCCATATAAGATCCAATGATCGTTCTGGATCGTCATAACTAATATTATTTTTTAGGGGCTCGCCAAATAAGAACGGGTCCTGCAGCACTTGAGCGATCTCACGTCGAAGTTGTGCAAGGGGATAATCACAAACATCATGACCATCGATAAACAACATGCCACGGTTGGTATTGGACATGCGTGTGAACTGTTTCAATAACGTCGACTTGCCAGATCCAACTCGGCCGACAATCCCAATGGCTTCGCCTTGTTTAATATCCAGATTAATATTGTGTAACGCTGGAGTATCAGTGCCAGGATAGGAAAAGCTTAGATCCTTTAATTCGAAGTGACCACGAATGGTATCGGGTGTGCTGCCTGAGGGCTCATTTTGTACCCCAGGTACGGCGTCAAAAATTTCATACAACCGGTCTGTTGAGACTGCGGCTCGCTGCACAATCGTGACGAACATGCCGGCCATCCGAATGGGCTGAAGTAGCATACTCAGACACATTAGGAAGAAGATCAAATCTCCGACCGTCATTTCACCATCCAGAACCAACTGGCCGCCATAAACAATGATCAGCAGTTGTGCGAGGGAGGCGTACCAGGGCATCCAGGCAGTCATCAAAGAGTTGATTCGTGATTGCGCGTAGAAAGCTTCTGCATACTGGTTGTTGGTATTCCAGAAGCGATCTATTTCAATGTCTTCCTGGGCCTGCGCTTGAATGGTTCGAATGCCGGACAAATTTTCCTGAGTGTGGGCTGATAAATCTGACAGACGATCCTGAACATCTCGCGAGGTAACGGCGAGCTGCTTCGCAACATGCTTGGCGTAGATAAAAATAATCGGTAAAAACGGCAGGATCAGCAAGGTGAGAACAACCGACTTCGCCAACATAAAGCTCACAGCGAACAGTGGCGCGTAGACCATAATGACGAACATAAAGGAGCCAAAGGCAATCAGCCGTTGCACCAAAGAGATGTCCTGAATTGCCCTAGTCATGATGTCGCCGACACCCATCTTGCCGAAAAACTCACTGTCTTGAAGCTGGACACTGGCAAAGAGCTTTTGTCTCAAATCGTAGGAAACCCCAATCCCAACTCTGCGTACCGCACGTCTGGCATGAATCACAATGATCATGCGCGCCGACACGCATGCCACAATCCCTAAAGTGAGTTGTTCTATTGAATATTCCGATTCTTTGTTCGCGATCAGGGCACCAATCGTATCGATACCTTTTGCAACGAGAAACAGGGCCATGATCTCAAAGAAACGGGCGATAAAAAACGTCGTGAAGCCGCCTACGAGCTGCCGCAAGTAGGGTTTGAGAAACGGAATGAGACGCTTAAGAGACTTCAATTAGAAAAAGACAGCAGACACGCAAGGGATGCCATTGTTGCACAAAGGCCCTCCCCGCAACAAACATCGCAACCGCCAGAGAAATTGTCATCCGCACTCTAATATGCCGCGCCGAGCCACTATGGCTCATGTATACTGCGGTGCTTATTCTCTTAGGCATAAAAAAGCCAACTCTCTATGACCAAACCAGCAACTAAAAGGCTATTTCCATTACTCGTCCTCTCTTTGGCATTTACGAGTGGTTTTATCATCATGTCGATTGAGCTCCTCGGCGGTCGGATCCTCGCACCCTACTTTGGCAGTAGCATCTACGTCTGGGGCAGTATCATTACCGTCTTCATGTTATCTCTGGCAATTGGGTATCTTACCGGCGGTCGGCTTTCCATGAATCAACCGAACCTTAAACGCTACGGTGGATTTTATCTGGGAGCTGCAGTTGCCTTGCTACCCACCATTTACTTCGGCGAAGCGATGATGGACGCTGTCTTCCTTAGGCTGGAAGACCCTCGTTACGGATCTCTCGTCGCCAGTATGCTGCTCTTTTTTGTACCCACCGCCATCCTTGGCATGATTGCCCCCTACTCCGTTCGCCTATTGGTTGAGAGTGCCCAGGAGAGTGGTCGTATCGCAGGTGGGCTGTATTTTGTCTCAACTTTGGGTAGCGCCCTGGGTACTCTGGCAACCTCTTTTTATCTGGTGCTCTGGTTTGAGGTCAACCAGATATTGCTCACCATGGTGGGAACTTTGATAGCAGCTGGCACCATCGCCATGGTGAGCAATCGCTACCTGCTTCCTTCCCAGGCTGATCAGGGCATCCCGGCACAACTCAACTCGAAAGAAGGCTAAGTATTAGTGAGAAGAGAATTAACTTTGATGTTGCTTTGCCTGTTAATGGGCGTTTCAACGACTGCGCTTGCAGAAGACATCCATAAAGAGAAATCACTGTACCAAAACATAGTGGTGAAAGAAGAACGGGATCGCCGCTGCCTGCTCTTCACGGTCAAACGTGGCGACCGGAATCAAACCTGTGTCGATCTTAAAAACCCCAAAAGACTGGTGTTTCCCTATGTTCGAATGACCCTGGGCGGGCTGCTGCTAAACCCTGAACCAGACAATATTTTGATTATTGGGCTAGGCGGCGGTTCAATACCCATCGCCCTAAATGAGATGTACCCGGCAGCTCAAATCGATGTGGTGGAAATTGATGAGGCTGTGGTTAAGGTCGCAAAGCGCTTTTTTAACTTTGCAGAGAACGACAAACTTAAAGTGCATGTCGCGGACGGGCGTGTCTTTACCAAGCGCGCGGGTTTGCGAGGCAAACGATACGACCTGATTATTCTTGACGCTTTTACAGGGGATTACATTCCAGAGCATCTAATGACCAAGGAATATTTGCAAGAAACTCATGCTCTACTCGATAAGTCGGGAATACTCGTCGCTAATACGTTTTCAACCAGCGATCTATACGATCATGAGTCGGTCACCTACTCCGAAGTGTTCGGCTCGTTCTTCAATTTCAAGATGCCTAACACCGGCAATCGTGTCGTTATTGCCAGCATCGACCCACTACCCAGCGACTTTGTACTAAGGAGTCGGGCTAAGAGATTGAGTGCCAGACTTCAAAATTACGGCGTCAATGTCGAGGTTTTTCCTCAGTACATGCGCCGCGGAATCGATTGGGATACGCTGAAGCGAAGCTTGACTGACCAGTACAGTCCTGCGAATTTGCTACGCTCTGATTCATAATTACCATTAGGATATTTGATAACCGGATGTATGCGGGCTGAAATCAACCACAGCCTAGATGTTATTGATGCCATGCTGGAACCAGACAGCGGATCCCATCACGCGGCACTGCGCCAAGACTTAAAGCACAATATCGAAAAGGTTCAGGATGCCTACATGGAGTTGATCCAGCAGGCGCTCTCGTTGTTGATGTCAAATCGAATGGATGGCAGCCACGAATTACTGCAGGACCAACGCGATCGACTCTCCTCGACGTTTGAGCGCATCGGAACCCTGATTGAAGATATCGCTGAGACTGACGAGCCGCTGATCAAATCAACCGTAGAATATTTGTTTACGCGGGCACGGCTGGTTGAAGCGTTAAAGATGTTTCCGGCCTTCGGCATGGAACTACTCGAACGGCTCACCC